>NZ_JAPWAD010000008.1:0-85888 GCF_041432695.1 Pauljensenia sp. 27098_8_83
ACCGCCGCCACCACCAAGAAGCCGAGCAGGGAGAACTTTGTACCGCACCAAGCGCCAAACCCGGTACAAAACTCTCCCAGCGCTCCCGTTCTACAGCGGTTCCGCGAAAAAGTTCGCCCAGCACACCTAAAAACGGCGTTTTTCGCCTCTTTCGCGTCTGCAGGGCGAATTATTTCGCGCACAAGCAAGCAACAAGCCACGCAGGGCGAATTATTTCGCGCACTGGGGATAGAACAGGAAGTGCTGACGAAGGTCGTATGCGCTGATATTTAAGGTCGCCGCCGGAGGGGCCTGGCCAGGATTCGAGACGGGGCCCGGCTGCGGCGGCCGTGGGCGCCGGAGGGGCCTGGCCGGGCTTCAAGATCGATCACACCGAGCCGTCAGGCTCGCGTGTGGCGATCACGCGGGCAGGCCACCGCCCACAGATGCCACCCACGGGCGCATCAAGCAGCCCGGCCCCACAGACACGCGCCACCAGGCACGCGCCACCAGCTACACCCGGAACACCAGCGGCCCACTACCACCACCCACAGACACCGCCCACTACCACCGCCCACAGATGCCACCCACGGGCGCATCAAGCAGCCCGGCCCCACAGACACCGCCCACGGGCGCATCAAGCAGCCCGGCCCCACAGACACGCGCCACCAGACACGCGCCACCAGACACGCGCCCGGAACACCAGCGGGGCCACAACCACAGACACGACAAAGCGGGCCGGAACCTCTCGGTTCCGGCCCGCCCTCGATACTCAGCGACTATCGGCGCCACGCGGCAGGTGGTGCCACGCGACAGGTGAGCACCAGTGCGCCACCGCAGTCAGCTGTCAGTAGTGCACGACCACCGTGTCACCCATGTCGGTCCAGTCGTAGATGAACTTCGCGGCGTCGACGGGCATGTTCACGCAGCCGTGGGAGCCGCCGTAGCCGCTCCAGCCGAAGGAGGAGCGCCAGGGGGCGCCGTGCATAGCGTAGGAGCCGGTGAAGTAGGTGACCCACGGGACGCCTTCGGTCTCGTACTTGGAGCCGTCGGCGTTTTCACCGCGCATGGTCTGCACGTCGTACTTGAGGTAGACGTGGAAGGTGCCGGTGACGGTCGGCGTGTCGGGTGCGCCGGGGACCATGTAGAAGGGGCCGCCGGCGACCTTGCCGCCGATGTAGGCGGTGACGGAGGCGTCGGTGAGGTTGATGTCGACCCACTTTTCGCCTTCGGCGGCCTGGTAGACCAGGTTTTCGGTGCCTTCGGCGACCTGCTTGGTCTCGGAGCCGGGCTCGACGTCGTCGTAGTGGAACAGGCCCTCGTAGGCCTTGCCGTCGGTCATGGCGGCGACGACGTCCTTGGTGATCTGTTCGGTGTTGTTGGTCTTGAGGCCCTTCTTGCCTTCACGGGCGACGGTCAGGACGTTGCCTTGGGAGTCGACGTTGTCGACGCGGTTTTCGGGCTTGACGTCGGTCTTGGCGGCCAGGGCGTTGACCCAGTCGGCGACCTTGACGGTGCTGATCGAGGGTGCATCCAGGCTGCCGTCATCCTTGGTGAGGAATTCGACCCACTGAACCTTGTCGGAGCGCTCGGCGGTGAAGGTGTCGATGCCGTCGGAGATTTCGATGGGCGTGTCGAGGAGGGCGTTGGCCTGCTCGGCGGCGGCCTGCGCGTCCTCGGTGGTGATGGAGGGTTCCATCTGGCGCACGCTGACGTCCTGGGTGACGGAGGTGAGGGTGGCGCCGGCCTGCTTGACGGCGGCGGCCACGTCGTCCGTGGACACGCCGTTGCCGTTTTGCGCGGGGGTGACGGTGAAGGATTCACCGTCTTGCGCGACGACGACCGCAGCGTCCTTCATTTCCGAGGTCAGGGTGGAGTTCGCGGTGGCCGCGAGCTTCTTGATGGATTCCTCACTGACGGTGACGACGGGGTCGACGTTGCGCTGGGAGAACAAGGCGCTGACGAACGCGGGTAGGGACGTGGAGCCCTTCATTGCGGCGTCGGCGGTCTCGTCGGCGTCGACCGTGATGCCCGCTTCGTTGAGCGAGGCCTGCGTGGTCTTGCCTTCGACGGTGAGGGACACGTTGGTGGCGTCGGCGCGCTGGTTCACTGCAGCGACGACCTGGTCTCGGGTCATGCCCGCGACGGAGGTCCCGGCGATGGTGGTGCCGGGCAGGGCGCGTCCGGAGTAGTTGGCGGCGTAGACGACGCCGGCGCATACGACGAGGAGGACGAGGGCGCTCACAACGCCGATCGCCCATCTGGTTTTCAGAGATAGTTTCTTGAGCATCGTTTCTTATCGTATAGCCTCGTGTGCGCTTGTGGGTAAATTCCGTTGAATTTTCAGCTGAGTTATCGACCACACGGAAAGGGGCGAAATCTCGCCTTTTCGACCAACCAATCAACCGACAAACGTGATTATTGCCGCGACTCCCCTTGCCACCTGCAAGAACGCGAGCCTTTATCCTGGTTGTATACGCGTTTGCCGTCGATTTTGGGAGGCTCATCATGGCTGCGCCGCGACTTCTTGTTGTGCCCGGAGGCACCACTATCGGTGCCGTCGCGTTGGCGAACGCGTCGATCCACAAGCTTGTCGAGCTCTACGAGGAGCGTCAGGCCGACCCGAATCATCCGGCACCGCACACGGTTGTCATCCTGCGCGCGCCAGGGGATGTTCCTCCGGCGACGCTGCGCGGCTCGGCGGTGACCCCCGAGGACGCTTTCCCCGCAGAACGCCACCCCGGCCTCGCCGAGGCGATCAACGCGGACGCGAATTTCTTCGACGGTATTGACCTGGTTGTCCCGACGTCGGGGTCGAGCGCGGGCACCCCCCGCCTCGTCGGCCTATCGATCGACGCGCTCATCGCTTCGGCGAAGGCAACCGAGCTGGCTCTGGACGGCCCGGGACGTTGGATCCTGGCCCTGCCTGCGCACCACATTGCGGGCGCGATGATTCTGCTGCGCGCGGCGGTCGCGGAGACGAATCCGCAGATCGTGGATACGTCCGAGGGCTTCGATCCCCGCGCGCTCCTGCCGGCGATTGCGGGCGCGACGCAGGATGGGATGCCGGGCTACCTGTCGCTCGTGCCCACCCAGCTCGCCCAGTGCCTCGAGGCGGGCGAGGAGGTCGTGGGGCCGATGCGTTCCCTGTCGGCGATCCTCGTGGGGGGCGCGGCGACGAACCAGCAGTTGCTCGCCCGCGCGATCGAGGTCGGCCTGAAGGTGCGTCTCACATACGGCATGACGGAGACGGCGGGCGGCTGCGTGTACAACGGCAAGCCCCTGCCGGGCACGTCGGTGCGCGCGGTGGATTGGGACGGTCGCACGCGCCTGGCGATTAACGGCCCCACGCTGATGACCCGCTACCTGGATGCGGAGAGCCCTTTCTTTGACGAGGGCGGCCACCGTTGGCTGCTCACCGGGGACTTGGGCATTATCCGGGCTTCTGGGACGGTAGAGGTGCGTGGTCGCGCGGACGACGTGATCGTTTCGGGTGGCCTGTCGATTGCGCCGGGGCCGGTGCGCCGGGCGGTGCGCTCGTTCGAGGGCGTGGCGGACGCGTGGATCATGGCGACGCCGGACGAGAAGTGGGGGCACGTGGTGACTGCGCTGGTGGTTCCGGAGCAGGTGCCGGCGGATTCGCTGGAGATGGCTGAGCTTGGTTCCGCGGTCCGCGAGCACACGGCGGCTCGTATTGGTCGCGCGCAGGCTCCCCGCCGGGTTGTGGCGGTCGAGGCCCTCCCCTACCTGGGCTTCGACAAGGTCGACCGCGCTGCCGCAGCGCAGGCTGCGGCCGAGGCCTCGGGCACTGAACGGGAGTGGGTGCGCTAACCCGCTGCCCGGGCGAGCGCCCGCTCCAACTACACTGGTGGGCATGGCTTCCGTTTCGAACTGGATTGAAGGCGCTCGCCTGCGCACCCTCCCTGCCGCCGCCGCACCCGTGATCGTGGGGTCGGCGGCCGCGCACTACCTGGGGGGCTTCAGCACGCTGCGCGCGTCCCTGGCGCTCCTGGTGGCGCTGGCGCTGCAGGTGGGGGTCAATTACGCGAATGATTATTCGGATGGCATTCGCGGGACGGACGATAATCGCAAGGGGCCTGCGCGCCTGACGGGCGGGGGCCTCGCCAAACCGAAGACTGTCCTGGCGGCGGCGCTGGGTTCGTTCGCGCTGGCTGGGGTCGCGGGCCTGGCGCTGGTTGCGATTTCTGGTACCTGGTGGCTGATCGCCGCGGGCGTCGCGGCCGTGGTCGCGGCGTGGTTCTATACGGGCGGCAAGCACCCCTACGCCTATATGGGCATCGGTCTGTCGGAGCTCATGGTTTTTGTGTTTTTCGGTCTGCTGGCGTGCGTGGGCACGACGTGGACGCAGGTGCAGTCGGCCCCGTGGTGGCTGTGGATGAGCGCGTCGGCACTGGGCCTGCTGTCGGTGGCCCTGCTGATGGCCAATAATATTCGAGATATTCCGACGGACCGCGAGTCGGGCAAGATGACGGCGGCCGTGCGCCTGGGGGACCGGACGTCGCGCTGGGTGTTTGCGGCGTGCGCGTGGCTTCCGGTCGTGATGATCGTGACCCTCGGTGCGGCGCTTGGCTTGCATCCGCTGGCGACGTGCGCCCTGGGCGTGGGCGCGGGCGCGTGGGCGGTCGGCGTAAGCCTGCCGGTCCTCACTGGTGCCTCGGGTCGCGAGCTCATCACAGTCCTGCGCAACACCGGTTTTTTCACGTTGTCGTGGAGTCTTCTCGCGGCGATCGCCCTCGTGATTGCGTAGGTTTTCATCGACGAGGCCGGGGCTCCACGCACTCACGAGGCCTCGTCGGCCACTGAAAAACGACCACCTGTCAGGTAGGATGACCCACAGAACTACTCACCGTTCACGCGGAGGCCACGATGAGCAATGATTCCTACACGCCGGGCGCGCACGCCCAGATGGGCACGGTTGCCCCGGGTCCGGTGGTGAAGCCGTGAACTGGACAGACATCCAGCAATGGGAATCCGCGCCGCTGCAGACGTACGCAGTGGAGTGTGAAAACAAGCAGCGCCTGCTGCAGGCCGCAGGCGATAGCCTTGCAGATCAACTGGGTAGCCTCGTTGGTTCAAGCCAAACGGTCAAGGCCGCCAAGGTCGCGTTGCACAAGCGCATGATGGCTATCGAGAAAGAGGTTAACTTCCTCATCAGCTCAGCCGAGATCGCCTCAGAGGGCGCTGAGGGCATCAATGAGGTCCGCGCGAACGCTGACGATGCGAAGCAACTGGCCAGCACATGGGGCATGTCTATTGACGCGAGCGGGAACGTGTCGATGGATGCCGCTCAGGTGAAGAAACTCAAAAAGGCCGGGAAGAATATCCTCGATATCAAGTACATGGTCGACACTGCACAGGAGCGTGTCAACACTGCCCTCACGCGGGCACGGGAGCTCGTCGATTCCCTCTCGCAGAAAATGTCTGCATTGGACGCGGGAACCTACGATAACAACGTTCACTACTCTGCTATGAACAAGGTGCGCCCCTCATTGCCCCCCGCTGGTGCCTCAGCTCAGGAAGTTGCGTCCTGGTGGAACTCCCTATCCGACAAGGACAAGCAGTGGATGATCGAGCAGCATCCGGACGTCATCGGCAACCTTGAGGGCGTCGACTACACGTCGCGCAATCAGGCGAACCGGATCATGCTGCCCCGCCTCCAGAAGCAGGCCAAAGAAGAGCTGGACGCGTACATTGCGGAGCACCGCTTTAGTAATAGCCCCCATGTTGTTCTGGAATTGAAACGCCTTACGGACCGCGTCAAGGCTTTGGATCAAATTGACGAGACTCTCAAGCAGGAGTCCGACGGTGTTCCTCGCTACCTGATGCAGCTTGATCCGAGCGGACCGAACATCCTCGCGGCTGTCTCGCAGAATAATCCGGACGACGCCGATCACATCGGGGTTATTGTTCCCGGCATGACCACGAGCGTTGCAGGGAACGGCAAGGACGGTTCCATCCTCGATTACGACGAACATGCCACAGTCATGCGAGAAGCAGCGAAAGACGCAACCAAGCCCGGCGAAACAGTCGCGATGGTCTCGTTCTTCGGATACGATGCGCCTCCGGGCCTCATCGAGGCGTCAAACACCGACATGGCTCAGGCGGGTGCCACGAAGCTCGCCAACTTCCTGACCGGTATCGACGCGGCTCGCGAGCACGGAGCTGGCGACGCGCATATCACCGTCGCCAGCCACTCCTACGGCTCGACCACGGCGGGCATCGCCGCAACTCTGGTAGGAGATGGCGTCATCGACGACCTGGTTCAATTCGGCTCGCCCGGCTCGGGCGTTCAGGACGTGGCCGAGTTCCACGTTCAGCCGGGGCATCTCTACGTCAGTGCTGCCCCATATCTGCATGACGTTGTACAGGGCGTGGGCCCGGATGACTCGTTCGGGAAGAACCCCGACAAGATGGACGGGTACACGCACCTCTCCGGTGATGTCGGTCCCGCTCCGAGCTTCTATACCCCTTGGGATCAACATAGCGGCTACTTCCAGAAGGACACCCAGGCGAACCGAGATATCGCCAGTGTCATCGGAGGCAATCCCCCCTCATGAAAAAACTCCTAATTCCCCTTATTGCACTCGCATCAACCATCGCGTGCGCTGCATGCACGTCGCTTCTTGGAGGAGCCATGACCCCGAGTACTACCCCAGCTAAATCCATCGAGGCCTTCCAGCACGATCTCGAGCCCACCATCATCGCCGCGCGCAACGAGCTCGTCACCGCCGAGAACTTCATTGCCTACGTAAACGGAGACTTCATCGGCAGTTTCGGGTCCGCCCAGGGCCCACTCTATTCTGTCCACACCCGCCTGTATTACTTCAGTGACCTGGACACGGACCACATCCGCGACACCTACAACAAGCACCTCCTCCCCCTCGGATTTGAGCTATCCGAAAAACGCTGGACCTCCAACGGAGTTGATATTGTCCAATTCCTCTGGACCAATGAGGAGTACCACGCCGCCGTAGTGTCAACAACACGGCTCGGCGAGCAAAGCGCGACCCGCTACTACACGGTAGGTAACCCCTCAGACGGATCCAACGGTGATCCCAAGCAGATGATCGACCAGCCTGGACGCACTCCCGACTGGTTCGACCCCAACCTCCCACCCGCAGACCAGAAATGACCACACGCCTCCTGCGCAGGCGAGGAGCGCGACCACTCGCGCTCCTCGCCTGCGCCCTCCTGGCGCTGTGCACGACCGCGTGCGCACCGTTTTTCGGAGGATCCATGAACCCGTTTAGCCCCCAGGTCAAATCCATCGAGGCCTTCCAGCGCGACCTCGAGCCCACCATCATCGCCGCGCGCAACGAGCTCCTCACCGCCGAGAACTTCATGGCATACAAGAACAACTACACCATCTACAGGACCCAGGAGGACGGAAAGCCCGTATATTCTCTCCACTCACGCATGTTCTTCTTCACCGAGCTGGACACGGACCACATCCGCGAGATCTACAGCGAACGCCTCATCCCTCTCGGATTTGAGCTCTCCGAAAAGCGCTGGACCTCCAACGGAGTCGAGATCGTCGACTACCTGTGGATTAACGAGGAATACCACGCCGTCGTATCAGCGACAACGCGACTGGGCGAGCAGACCTCCACGTACTACTACACACAGGGAAACCCCTCGGACGGATCAACTGACGATCCCCAGCAGATGATCGACCAGCCCGGACGCATCCCCGACTGGTTCGACCCCAACCTCCCACCCGCATGACACGGATGACAAAACCTACTCCGACGGTGCGAGGAGCGCGACCACTCGCGTTCCTCGCCTGCGCCCTCCTGGCGCTGTGCACGACCGCGTGCGCACCGTTTTTCGGAGGATCCATGAACCCGTTTAGCCCACAGGTTAAGTCCGTCGAGGCCTTCCAGCGCGACATCGAGCCCACCATCATCGCCGCGCGCAACGAAGTTGTCACCGCCGAGAACTTCATGGCGTACAAGAACAGCTACTCGATCGACACTTATCCCAAAAATGGCAAGACCATCTGCTCGTTCCATTCGCGCATGTTCTTCTTCACCGAGCTGGACACCGACCTCATCCGCGACACCTACAGCGCACGTCTCCTCCCCCTCGGATTCGAGCTATCCGAAAAACGCTGGACATCCGGCGGAGTTGAGATCGTTGACTACATGTGGACTAACGAGGAATACCACGCCGTGGTCTCCGCGACGACACGACTGGGCGAGCAAACCTCCACCTACTACTACACGACAGGCACTCCAACGGACGGGTCCACTGGCAACCCGCCGCAGCTGATCGACCAGCCGGGGCGCATCCCCGACTGGTTCGACCCCAACCTTCCACCCTCAGGACAGGGATGATGCAACGAGCAACCGCACGCCGACGAGCGCGACCACTCGCGCTCCTCGCGCGTATGCGCCGCGGGTGAGAAAGTAGCTCAGCGCCCGCGGCGGTACAGGTATTCGTGCAGCCAGTCGCCAGCAATGCCGGTCGCTGCGGCGACGACGCAGACGAGGGCGACGGCCCGGAATGCGTCCGAGGCGAGCCACGGCGTGAACACGCCGATGCCGATCGCGGCGCTGCCCTGCATGGCGAGGTCGTTCATGGCGACGGCGCGCCCGTTCTGTCCGGGGGCGACGGTCGCAAAAACGGTGTCGTAGATGGGTGTGAACAGGGCACCAAAGCCCGCGTAAATGAAGCACATCGCGGCGGTGATGACCCACGTTCCCATGCTCATGCACAGCACGAGGAGGGCGGTGCCCGTCAGGATGAAGCCGATGCACGCGCGCACGGTGCGGCCGCGTCCGATGCGGGACATGACGGCACCCGACGCCATGGCGGTGGTCAGGGCGACGCAGTAGGCGGGCAGGAGACGCACGGACACCTGGGCAGGCGTGAGCCCGTAGTAGGCGGCACCGATACCGTTCATGAGGGGCGCGACCGTGAAGTTCATGCAGTAGACGATCAGGATGAGGCTGATCGAGCGCGCCCACGGCACGTTCGTGAAGAAGGAGCGCGTGATGAAGGGGGCGCGCGCACGCCCGATGTAGCGCCAGAAGAGGACGCCGCCGAGGACGAGGCCGGCGATGAGCCACCAGTGGGGGTTCGCTGCGGCCAGGGTGAGCAGGAGCGCCAGGGAGGAGAAGATCGCGAGGCCGACGACGTCGACGCGGCCGGCGTGCGCACGCGCGGGCACGCGCCGCCCCATGATGGGCAGGCATGCCAGGCCGGCCAGGGGGATGAGGAGGAGGAGCGCCCAGTTGATGTCGGCGAGGATGCCGCCCGAGAGCATCCCGATCGCGGTGCCGCCCTGGAAGGCCGCGCACATGAGGCCCACGTAGAGGCCTCGTTTCTTCGGGTCGCGGATCGCGGTCGCCAGGATCATGTACGCGGAGGCGGCCGCCTGGTATCCGAGGGTTTGGAGGGCGCGCGCGACGATGACGCCGACCAGGGACGAGGAGAAGGCAAAGCCGAGCAATGACCCGGCCACGATGAGGGCGATTCCCACGTCGACGATGCGTCGCAGCGGGATGAAGTCGCCGAGGGTTCCGTACAGGAAGCAGGCGACTCCGAGGACGATGCCGGGAATCGCGGTGATCAGGCCGGAGGCGTCCCCCGCGCCGATGTCTTGGGCGACGCGCAGGTAGACGAGGTTGAAGCCCTGGAGGGAGACGGTGCCGAGGGCGTAGATGCCGAGGAGCGGGAGGAGGACGCGCGCCGGGCCGTCCGCGTATTCGCCGCCCGTGGCGACGGTGCGCATGTTGAGCGCGGGGGCCGAGGCCGCCCCTCGGATCACCTGTGAGGGGACGGTGGCGACGCGGCAGGTGGAGCCTGCCGCCCGTGATGAGATGAAGAATCGGAGCGTGCGCACGGCGATTAGTTCACCACAAATCAACCGTTTAGCAGTATTGCAGGAAACTAGTGCGCGAATGAAGCTGCGCTTAACTCTCGCTATCGTTCAACGCGCGCACCAACGACTCCACCTACGAGGCACCAAAATACGCGACGACACCACTGTGACGTGGCACAATAGAGAATCCCATCGCAAAGGAGCGCTCATGGCACGCGTCATTGTCGTCGGTTCCATCAACCAGGATGTCACGGTCACGGTCGACCGTTTCCCCTCCCCCGGCGAAACACTCTCTGGCACCTCGCTCACCTACAGCCTCGGCGGCAAAGGCGCGAACCAGGCGGCCGCCGCCGCACACTCGGGGACGACCGTCGTCTTTGTCGGCGCGCTCGGCTCAGACCCCTCGGGCCAGCGCCTGCGCTGCGACCTGGCATCCCACGGCGTGGACGTCACGCACCTGCGCGAGGTCAACGGCCCTTCCGGGACCGCGCTCATCACCGTCGCTTCCTCGGGTGAGAACACGATCATCCTCGACGCCGGAGCGAACGCGACCGTGACCGTCGAGCCCGCCAAGGCCTCGCTGTTCCCCGCCCCCTCCGACATCGTCGTCCTCCAGGCGGAGATCCCCGAGCGCGCCAACGCCGAAGCCCTCGCGTGGGCGCATTCTTTCGGCGCGCGCGTCCTGCTCAACCTCGCCCCCGCGCGCCCGACAGACCCGGCGCTCATGGCGCGCACGGACATCCTCGTTGTCAACGAGACGGAGGCCGGCCTCACGCTCGGTATGCCCGCCCCCGCCAGCCCCATGGAGGCGATCGGCGTCGCGCGGGCGCTGCGAGGCCTCGGCCCCAAGCACGTCATGGTCACCCTGGGCGCGGATGGGGCTGCGTGGGCATCGGGCAGCGAGGCCGGGCACTGCCCCGCCCTCACCCTCGGCGAGGCCGTGGATACCACGGGGGCCGGGGACGCGTGCGTGGGCGCGCTGGCCGCCGCCATGGCCCTCGGCAAGCCCTTCGACGAGGCCGTGGCCGACGGTATCCGGGCTGGCTCGACCGCGGTCCTCGCGCCCGGCGCCGCCCCCTCGTACGCAGCACTCCCCCGCGTGACGCGCGCCTAAACGCCACGCGCAGCGCCCCCGATTGCTCCGGGAGTGAACGCGCCAGCGTGAGCCCTCCCACGCCCCTATGCTAGGGGCATGGCCAGAATCGCCCTCGTCGTCGCAATGCTCGCGCTCACCATCTACGCTGCTGCCGACTGGCACCGCACGCCCGAAGACGAGATGCCCGGCAAAATCGCCAAGCCGATATGGCTCATGATCATCCTGTTCACCGCGACGGTCGCCGCCATCGGCCCCATCGCGTGGCTCGTCCTGCGGTGGGTATCCCGCGCAGAAAAGAAGCAGACACGGTCGCCCGAGGCCCCCAAGCGCCCCTCCGCCCCCGACGACGACCCCGAGTTCCTCTTCCGCCTCGAGCGCGACATCCAGCGCAAGCGCCGCGAGGAAGAACGCCGCGAGCGCGAGCGCCGCAAGCGCTCCGACGACGTCGCATCCGACCCCACCGAGGCCTCGGGCGACGAGGCCCACTAAGGGACACCGTTACCGTCCACCTCAGGCGCTGCTTGTCGCGCGCCTCAGACGCGCCCTACCGCAGCGCGACCCGATACCCCGGACGCTACGGCTACGGTCAGCCCGGACGCTACGGTCAGCGGCGTAGATCCGCCTGCGAATCCCCCGGCGTCATATCCTTCGCAATCGCGACGAGGTCCGCCGCAGGCTCCGCGTAAGACGTCCCCACAAGCGTGGTGCCCGAAAAAATGAAGGACGTGATCGACGCGAGCGCGCAGTGGCGCGACTTCGGAGAATGAGGCAACGGCTGTCCATTCACAAAGCGCGTCAGCGTCACGATCGGATTCTGATGCGACACCACCAAAGCCTCGTGCCCCCGCGCCGCACGCAAAGCCGACGACAGGGCCGCACTCATGCGCGACGCAACATCCCGGTACGGCTCACCCCACGAGGGACGCAGCGGATTGCAGTAGTACTTGTAGTACTTCGGATTCGCCAGCATCGCCCGATTCGAATTCACCGGCATCCCCTCGAACACGTTATCGGACTCAATGAGACGCGGATCCGACTCAATCGTCAGCCCATACGCCGCCGCCGTCGGTGCCGCCGTCAACTGCGCGCGCAGCAGCGGCGAAGAAATCACGCGCGTAATATCCGCACCCGAATCCACCAGGTACTCCGCGGCGCGAGCAGCCATCGCGTGGCCCAGCTCCGTCAGCCCAAAACCAGGCAGACGCCCATACAAAACACCTTTCGGATTGTCCACCTCACCGTGGCGCATAACATGAATAATGGTGCGTTCCATAACACCCAAGTATAGGGGCCCGGATACACGAGAGGCCCGACCAAAAGGCCGGGCCTCCGCTCGCTCACTTCTTGTTGCGACGCTGGTGACGCGTCTTGCGCAGGAGCTTGCGGTGCTTCTTCTTCGCCATGCGCTTGCGGCGCTTCTTGATGACGGAGCCCATGGGGTTCCTCCCTCGTAGTGTGTGCGGCAGAGGTACTACCGCTGATGGATGATGGGTGCCCGAGACGGGCACATCGTGCCTATACTACCCGCCAATGACGCGAGCCTGGTCACCAGAGTGATCCGCCATACCGGCCTGGATCATCTGAGCGACCGCGGCCTCCGGGACTCGGAAGCTCTTTCCGACGCGAATCGCGGGCATTTCGCCACTGTGAATCAAGCGGTACACAGTCATCTTAGAGACGCGCATGATGTCCGCCACTTCCGTGACAGTCATAAAACGCGGCGCCGACTGCTGTTCCATTTACTGACTCCCAGTATGCTCGCGAGGCGCGCTAAACCCGATTCGTTCACCGCTTACGTAGCCTCACGAAATATACTACTGCCCAACCACATGGAAACTGCAACTTTGTCCAGTTTTGTTGCAGAGTCGTTAAGGAGCAGCGATGGCACCGGCACGCAAGGGTCGACAACAGCGAGCGAAGACACCTCGTTTACGTCCCCAGCCCGGCGCCACCCGATCCCTGATGCACGGGCGAGCCCCGGCCTCGTCCCCCACTCTCGCGGAGGAAACCCTCAGCCCACAGCCCTCCCCCATCGTCCGCCAAATCCCCGGAGGACCCAGCGGCCCCCACCCCCAGGTCCCCACCTCCCGCATGCAGCGGGTGCGCGCCTGGCTCTCACGCCAAGCACGCTACTCGCCCGCACGCCTCGCACTGGGCACCTTCGCACTCATCATCGGCGTCGTCACCGCGCTCCTGATGCTCCCCATCTCCTCCTCATCGGACACGTCCGCCCCCTTCGTCGACGTACTCTTCACCGCCGTATCCGCCGTGTGCGTCACCGGCCTGACCACCGTCGACACCGCGACCTACTGGTCCCCCTTCGGCCAAGCCGTCATCGCCGCCGGCATCGTCGTCGGCGGCCTGGGCGTCATGACCCTCGCATCAATCCTCGGATTCGCGGTGTCACGCCACCTCGGCCTCACCCAGCGCATGCTCGCCACCCAAGAAGCGGGAACCGGCGCCATGGGACAGATCTCGACACTCCTCAAAGCCGTCATCGCCACATCACTGAGCATGCAGGCGCTCCTCGCCGCCGTGTTCCTCCCCCGCTTCCTCGCCATGGGCATCGACCCCGTGCGCGCCGTCTGGGATGCCGTCTTCATGGCGATCTCCGTGTTCAACAACGCGGGCTTCGTCATCCTCCCCGGTGGCCTGGCGCCCCACGTCACCGACTGGTGGATGCTGATCCCCATCATCCTGGGCACAACCGTGGGCGCCATCGGCTTCCCCGTCATCATGGACGTCGCCAAAAACCTGCGCACTCCGCGCCGCTGGCGCCTCCACACCAAGCTGACACTGTCGACCTACCTGATTCTGGCGTTCGTCGGTGCCCTCGCAATGGCTCTCACCGAGTGGCACAACCCGACGACGCTCGGCGCGATCGACACGCCGTCGAAGATCCTCAACGCCATGCTCGCCGGCGTGAACTCCCGATCATCAGGGCTGTCCGCCCTCGACGTGGGCGCCATGCACTCGCAAACCCACTTCGTCCAGGACATCCTCATGATGATCGGCGGCGGCTCAGCATCCACCGCGGGCGGCGTCAAAGTCACGACCTTCGCTGTCCTCGTACTCGCCGTCATCGCGGAAGCGCGAGGCGACCGCGACATTGAAACCTTCGGCCGGCGCATCCCCACCTCCACGATCCGCCTGTCGGTTGCCGTGTCCCTGCTGGGCCTGGCGCTCGTCGCAATCTCCGTCGTACTCCTGATGTCGATGACGGACTACACGCTCGATATCATCCTCTTCGAGACCGTGTCAGCATTCGCGACCGTCGGCCTGTCCACCGGCATCACCCCGATCCTGCCCGTGGGCGCCAAATACGTGCTGATTGTCCTCATGTTCGCGGGCCGCACCGGCTCCATGACCGTGGCCGCGGCCCTGGCCCTGCGCCAGCGCTCCCGCGTCATCCGTATGCCCGAAGAGCAGCCCATCATCGGCTGATTTCCGGGCTAGTGGGGCTCCACACAACAAACCCGCCCCCAACGAGCCCCACGCACGGGCCCAACCGGTACAAAACTCTCCCGGCACGCCCAAAAACACCGAAATCCGGCCATTTCTCGCGAGCAGGGAGAATTTTCTCCCGCTTCCAACACCAATCCACCACTCACCCGGTACAAAACTCTCCCAGCAACAGCCACCCCCGGGCTCAACCGGTACAAAACTCTCCCAGCAACACCCACCCCCTGGCCCATCCGGTACAAAACTCTCCCCGCAACACCCATCCCCGGGCTCAACCGGTACAAAACTCTCCCAGCAACACCCACCTCAAGGCCCATCCGGTACATAACTCTCCCAGCAACAGCCACCCCCGGGCCCAACCGGTACAAAACTCTCCCAGCACGCCCAAAAACACCGAAATCCGGCCATTTCTCGCGAGCAGGGAGAACTTTCTCCCGCTTCCAACACCAATCCACCACTCACCCGGTACAAAACTCTCCCAGCAACAGCCACCCCCGGGCTCACCCGGTACAAAACTCTCCCAGCAACACCCACCCCCTGGCCCAACCGGTACAAAACTCTCCCAGCACGCCCAAAAACACCGAAATCCGGCCATTTCTCGCGAGCAGGGAGAATTTTCTCCCGTTTCCAACACCACCTTGGTGCCTATTTCAACGCAGCTGACAGACTGGTCCCCACTTTCACCCAGGCACCAGACCAATGCGCCCCTGAGCTGGGCATTGTGCGGGTTATCGGCTGCTCATCACGATGTAGCTCCCGAACGCGCAGGGACTGATCGGAGGTTAGCCGACTGGAATTGGCCCCGGCACACACAGGCCAGTTCCGAGCAGCTCAATCCAGAGCAGGCACGACTAGCGTAAAAGCCCCATCATCCACAGGCTAGTTTCCAACCGAGAGTTATCCACAGGCTCATGCGCAGGGCTTGAATGCAACGTCCAACCGGAACACAGTTGAATCCAAGTACCAACAGCGAAGCACACCTCGCAGTAACGAAGGAGTTGCAATGTTGCGAGAACACGTGGAATCCATTCGATCGTCCCTGGTAGTTGCGGACTCCCACGCAGCTAGCATGCGTATTCATCGACGCATTCAGAACGGGACGCTGCGTCGTCTGCTCTCGGGCGTCTACATTCCGACAGCTCTGTTGGACAGACATAGTTCATCCGAGTGCAGGGACATAGTTTTTATTGCACGTGTATGTGCCCTGAGTCTTCGTTACCCCGACTACGTTATTAGTGGTGTCGTCGCCGCGTACCTGCTTGGCCTTCCCTGCGAGGCTCGCATTGAGCAACTCGCGCTGTATGCGCCATCGCGAAAGTGCCCGACCCTCGTGCATTTTCCGGAAGTCGTCATTGATGACAGCATCCGCATCCCCTCCGTATGTGTTCGTACGTGCCGCCCGGGCCGTCCCGTGTCTTCCATCGAGTATCTGGGTTTTCGCATCGCGACACCGGCGCGAGTTGTTGTTGACTGCGCTCGCCTACTCAACGAACAGCACGGGTTTCCCATCGCCTGCGCAGGGTTGGCCCACGCGTGCCAGTTCGATCGTTTCCGTCAGGATGAGTCGCGCGCCCGCCAGGAGGAGTCACGTGGAGAATTCCACGAGGCTTTGGCTGCCACTTCCCTCAACACCATCGGACGAGGGCGAGCCCGATGGGTCATAGACCGCGCTGACGCTGGTTGCGAGTCTCCCGGCGAGGCTTTGGTTCTTCTGGCGTTACTGCGCGCGGGGATCACCGGGTTGACGACACAGGAGGAAGTCCGTATCGATGGCCGCACGTACTTCATTGATATTGCGTTGCCTGCATTGAAGATCGCGATCGAATTTGATGGCCGCATCAAGTACGGGGAGACCGTCAGCCAGGTACACGATTCGATCGAGGCCCAGCAGCGTCGCCAGCGAGACCTTGAGCGGGCGGGCTGGAAGGTGATTCGGGTTCGGTGGTCGGATCTGAAGCTCATCGACGAGGTCGTCGCCCAGGTTGTGGTTGCAATCCGCGCGAAGGTCGGACGCTGATTGTCCGCATGCCACAGCGCGGCCAGATGGCCGCATCGGCGTACCGCACGAGCAGGCGACGGCAACTGCGGCTGGTGCAGGCACGAGCAGTAATGCGACCGCAGCCATCAGCACCACCAGCGAGGCCGGGACCACCAACGAGGCAGGCACCAGCACCGGGACAAGCTTCCACATGTTTCACGCATGTTTCACGCGCCGAACGTGTGACCGCGACGGACACGCGCGACAGCCAACACCCCCCACACCAGCGACGCGCGGCCGCAGCGTTCGCGGCACGCGCGCCCGCAGGGAAGAATGGAGGGTATGGCAGATGAACGCGAGTCAAAGGAACTGCAGTCGGGAACGCTGGTCATCGGGCTGGGCCGTTTCGGCTCGGCTGTCGCGGTGACGCAGGACCAGTTGGGCTATGAGATCCTGGCGGTTGAAAAGAATCCCGCCCGAGTGCAGGCGTTCGCGGGGCGTTTCCCTCTTGTTGAGGCTGATGCAACCTCCAAGGACGCTCTCGAGCAGCTGGGCGCACGCGAGTTTCGCAGTGCTGTTGTCGGTGTGGGGTCGTCTCTGGAGGCGGCGGTGTTGATCACGGCGAACCTGGTCGACATGGGTATTTCGTCGATCTGGGTGAAGGCGACGTCCTCGCAGCATGGCCGTATCCTGCGCCGCGTGGGAGCGCATCATGTTGTCTACCCGGATTTGGATGCTGGTAAGCGCACGGCGCACTTGGTGGGTGGCCGCATGGTTGACTACATCGAGATGGAGAAGGATGGTTTCTCGATCATGAAGTTGCGCCCGCCGCAGGAGGTGCGCGGTTTCACGCTGGAGGAGCTGGATTTGCGTGGCCGTTATGGCGTGAATGTACTGGCTATTCGTCGTCCGAAGCAGCGTTTTGAGTACGCGGATGCGTCCACACGTATTAATGCCGACGACGAGATCATCGTCTCGGGCGATTCGCACCTGTTGGAGTATTTCGCGAATAGGCCGTAGCGCTGAGAATACGGGAGGGCCCCGCACAGTGGTGTGTGCGGGGCCCTCCCGTTGTCACACGGGGACGAGGCCGGGGCCGCCCGCGCTCACGCCGCGAGGCAGAGCGCGGGGGTCCGTGCCGGTCGTCTCACGTGCGCGGCACCTCCGGGGTGACTGGGCACCCCAGACGCACGGTCAGTGACCGCGACCGTGACGCGACCTATGCGGGCGTGGGTGACGTCCGCCGCCGTGGCCACCATTGTTGTGGCCACCCTTGCCGTGGCCACCCTTGTCGTTGCCACCCTTGTGGCCACCCTTGTCGTTGCCACCCTTGTGGCCACCCTTGTCGTGGCCACCCTTGTCGTTGCCACCCTTGTCGTTGCCACCCTTGTGGCCACCCTTGTCGTTGCCACCCTTGTGGCCACCCTTGTCGTTGCCACCCTTGTGGCCACCCTTGTCGTTGCCACCCTTGTGGCCACCCTTGTCGTTGCCACCCTTGTCGTGGCCACCCTTGTGGCCACCATCGTCGTGAGAACCATCATGGTCGGATTTACCGCCGCCCCAGTCAATATGGGGCTCGATGCTGGGGTTAACCTCAATGTGACGGTCTTCGCTATTGTCGACGTCACCGTTGTAGATGGTGCCATTGTTGTCACCGCCAACAACTGTGCCGCTGTTGTCTCCGCCAACAGAGGTGCTACCGGAGGTGCCACCGTTAGCCGTGCTACCGCCACCGGCACTGCCATCGCTACCGGCGGTGCCGCTCGTCGAGCCGCCTTCGCCGCAGCAACCGCCGCCGGGCGCCTGGCACTGCTCGCCGATGTGCTCGACGCCCCGAGTCAGGTCACTACCAGCCGAGGTCATGACGGCGTAGATGGCCTCGATCGCCTGGAGGGCGCTCATGAGGACCTCGAGGACAGGTTCAATACGATTGACCCACTTCGAGGTCTTGCTAGTCACCTGGGCCGCCGCCGCGGGCGTCGCGAGGCCGAGCGTGCAGATCTCTTCCGCGGCGACCTCGAAACACGTGACAACGATATCCGCGATAGCGCTCACGACCGAGTCGTGGATATTGTCGACAGAGTCCGCGACCTTGGACAGTGCTTCGCCGAAAGCACCCGACGCCTCGGACACGCCGTTGATCGCGCTGTAGACGACGGCTTGACGCTCCTGGTAGGCGCCCACGGCTTCGCCATGCATATCGGCAAAGTCACTTGAAGCTGCACTCTCCAGCTCTTCGGCAATGGACGCGAGGGAGCTGGAAATGGACTCCCAGCTGGCGCTCATGCCGTACACCTGCCCGGAGTCGCCGGTCAGCTGGTTGACCCAGGATTTGAGCGGATCCACGTGCTGCAAGATCCATTCGACGACCGAGCCAGCGATGCCACCGACAGGATCCAGCACCAGATTGCCGACCTCCTCAACGAGTCCCTGCGCGGAATCAACGAGGTTGGTGACATCGCCCGAGCGCAGATCCTGGGCAGCATTGTAGAGAGTGTCGAAGACGGCCAGGCCCTCTGTCGGGGTGGTGTAGTCGATACTCCGAGTGTATTCGGGGGCTTCGGGACTCACTTCTTAACTCCTTCGAACAGGAAGCGACGCAGCGTCCGCTCCTCATCCTGACGCTGACGGTAGAGGAATGTTTCGATGTCCTTATCGCCACGATTATCCTGTCGCTCGAACAGTGAACGCACATCGTCCGTATTCGTATCGGGGTTGGCCTTGGAGAACTCCTCGATACGGGCGGACTGGGCCTTCTCCTGCTGCTCAACGAAGCTGCGGTAGCTGGCCTGCTGATCGTTGCGCTGCTGCGACATGAAGGTATCGAAATCCCTGGATGTCGCCTGCGGGTGTTCCTGGACGTACTGGCGGATCTGCGTTTCCTCGTCTGTGCGCTGACGCGACAGGAAGTCCGTCATCGCGTCCTGCTGCTGTTGCTGGTTGGACTCGATGAGGGTCTTCATCTGGGAGACATCCGTACCCGGGTGTGCCTCCGCGTAGCGTGCGAGAGCCTCGCTCTGGTCTTGCTTCTGGCGCTCGTAGAACTGCGACAGGTCGGTGTTTTCGTCGTCGCGTTGCTTCTCGAGGAAGGCACGAAGGTCATCGTCGCTCGAGGTGATCTTGTCATGGCCGCCGAGCAGGCTGTCGAAGTCATTACCGGGGGCACTGTGATCCCCGTGCTTGCCATCGGAACCATCGTGGCCGTCGGAACCGTCCTTGCCGTCGTGACCGTCGTGACCGGAACCGTCCTTGCCGTCGTGACCGTCGTGACCGGAACCGTCCTTGCCGTCGTGACCGTCGTGACCGGAACCGTCCTTGCCGTCGTGACCGGAACCATCCTTGCCGTCGGAACCGTCCTTGCCATCGTGGCCGTTCGAACCGTCTTGGCCGTCGTGACCGGTCCCATCCTTGCCATCGTGGCCGTCAGAACCGTCCTTGCCATCGTGGCCCGAACCATCGTGATCGGAACCGTCGTGACCGGAACCATCGTGGCCCGAACCATCGTGACCGGAACCATCGTGACCGGAACCATCGTGACCGGAACCGTCAGAGCCACCGGAACCGTCAGAGCCGCCGGAGCTATGCGTGCCAGGGGTCGGAGGAACCGGGGTGGAGGGCTTATCGTCTCCGGAGCCATCGCCGCCGCCGCTGGAATCGCCACCACCGCCGCTGGAATCACCGCCACCACCGCTGCTGGAGCCGCCACCACCGCCGTTGGAACCGCCACCACCGCCGTTGGAACCGCCACCACCGCCGTTGGAACCACCGCCGCCGCTGCTGGAACCACCGCCACCGCCGGGCGACGGCGTCGGAGAAGGACCGGGCTGAGGCTGCGGCTGCGGGTTCTCCTGCCCCTCATGAGCCTTCTGAATCTCGTCCTTGATTTTCTTCTCAAGGTCGTCCATCTCCTGAGCCCATTGAAGGAGGCAGTTGACGAGACGCTTCTCGGCACCGGCGCAGTCGGTGATCATCTTGGTCAGATTCTCGATCTGCGAATTGACGGGAGGAGCGAAGAAGGAACAAATGAGGCCGAATGCATTGCCGCTGACCTGACCGTGCGTCGAGTTAGCGACGCCCACATTCTGGTCGAGCATCGATGCGTTGTCGCTGACCGTGGACGCGTGGCTACGGATTGTTTCCGTATTGACGCCGAGATCCACCCCGCTCATCGCTGACCAGCACCCAACGAACCGAGCGTCGAATCGACGCTATTGAGGTACTCCTTGAGGGAACCGCCGTCCTCGCCGAAGCGCATGGTCGTCTGCGTACGCACGTAGTCACGCATGTTGCGCCCGGCGTCGGCGTACGCCTCCATGATCGCTTCTTCAACGTCGCGACCGCTGCCTTCGAGCGCGTCGTCATCGATGGACAGTCGGACGAGCCGACCGTTCGGATCGACCTCCACCTCAACCTCATGGCGGGAGTCGAAGCCGGTCGCCTTCGCGCTCTTGAGGAGTTCAACGAGGTCGCGGGCATCGGTAGCACGCTTTTCGGCGGCAGCCATCTGAGCTCGGAGGGTCTGTTTTACTTCTTCGGGGGTACGCCCCATCACATCTACCATACGGTTATCCTAACTGAGTTCCACGGTGTACGTACACCTCTTCATCTGACGAGACAGTTCAGAGATTCCGGCCTCGCCAGATGCCGTCTATACGTTCAGTATTGAAGCATATTGGCTGAGAGCCCCTCGCGTCCACTAATCTGCGTGATAGCGCAGGCTCGTCCCCAGATGAGCCGGGTATCCGTAGGCATCCGAGTTCAACACACCTTCGTCGACGCCCCGGTAGACGTACTCATCGTCGTTGTAGATAAAACGCGGATCAGCAACCCCGTCTGCATAGTCCTCAAAGTCATCGAAGGTGACAACGGGATTACCGCCCTTGTCTTCGAAGGGATTTGCGTCACGATACTGTGTGGGGTCAGAAGCGAGGAAAGCCACCGGATCAACCTCACCGTAACCGGTGCGTTCATTCCACTGTCCACCAGACCCACTGGCCGTGGCGGCGAGCGCCTGCAGGATCTGATCTGCCGTTATGTCGCTGCCAAAACCTGCCCACGCCAGCGCGAGAACACCGGCGATCAGAGGCGCGGAAAACGACGTTCCCGCGACCGTGTAGATACTATTCGTGCTGGCCCTCCGCGCGACCCCCTCGCCGACAGCGACGAGGGACACACCATCACCCCAGTTCGAGTAGTCCGCGTATCGCCCATCCGTCTCGAGCGCGCCAGCACCAATGACACCACCCCACGGGCCGAGAATGTCATCCGGATTGCGTTCTCCGTCATTCCCCATCGATACGACGATAGGCACCCCTTGAACGACGGCGCGGGCCACCGCCCAGCGCAACGACTCTGTATCGCTGCGGGAAAACGTCGTGGAGATAGAGATAATGTTTGCGCCGTCATTCAGCGCCTGTTCGATGAGGCTCGGTTGATCCGCCAGAGCATGGGGATTACTCCCGAGGGAGCAGTCCGACCCTGCTTCTCGCGTAACACCTGCCTGTGCGTAGCTATAAATCGTCGCCCCGGGGGCGACACCAAAGTCGGGAGCGACCAGAAACTGAGCGATATACGTCGCATGATCGTTAGAGTCCTGATCTGTATTAACGGTGCACGGGGTCTTGTCTTGGATATCAGCCCCCTGTAGCTCAGGAATCGAGGTGTCGATATACCCATCGATGACGGCGATGATCACGCCCTCTCCCGTGTATCCCTGTGCGTGCAAAGACGCCAGAGAATAGCGCGAAAAATAGGCCTCGTCGGCAGCTGTAATTTTGTGGTCCTCCGCTCGGGCGGGAGCAACGGGGGCGACGGGCGAGAGCACGGCCGTCAGGGCCAAGGCGCATGCCGAGGCCAGAACGGAGAGGGCACGCAGGCCTCGGGACCGACCAATCGATCGCATCATTGTGTCTGTTCCTTTCGCTTGGGCACTCGGGCAAGTCGAGGCTCGTTACTGATTGTGGTAGCGCGGGCTCGTGCCCAGATGGGCTGGGAAGCCGTAGGCGCCAGAATCCACTACCCGTTCGTCGATTCCTCGATAGACGTACTCGTTATCGTTGTAAATGTCTTCGGGATCCACGAGGCCATCGACATAATCGTCGATGTCGTCGGAAGTCAGCACGGGATCGTCACCCTTGTCTTCAAAGGGGTTCTCGTCCGGGTACTGAGTCGGGTCAGAGGCGAGGAAGGCCACCGGGTCGATCTCCCCGAAACCGGTCCGATCGTTCCACCGACCACCCGAGCCGCGAGCGGTGGCAGCCAGTGCCTGCAGAATCTGCCCCGATGGCACGTCACCATCGAAGCCGTCCCATGCCAGGGCCAGGACGCCTGCAATCAGCGGCGTCGCAAACGAGGTTCCTTCGACCGTCTTCAGCTGATTGGTGCTGGCCTCACGCGCGTAGAACTGCCCGACGGCGGCGATGGAGACTCCGTCGCCCCAGTTCGAGTAGTCCGCGAATGTTCCGTCGGTTGCGAGCGCAGCGGAACCAATCACACCGGCGAAGGGGCCCATGGTATCGGATGCGTTGTACTCGCCGTGGTTACCCATTGATACGACGACCGGAACGCCTGCCGCTACCGCGCGGGAAACCGCCCACCGCAGCGATTCCTCGTCGGCCTCATTGTAGGAGGATGTGATAACGATGATGTTCACGCCGTCGTTGAGCGCCTGCTCAATCAGGCTCGGCTTGCGCGCGAGGGCAGCCGAATTGGAGCCGAGAGCACAGTCTGAATCCACGTCCCCCCAATCGTCCGCGTACGCGTAGTTGTAGATCGTCGCGCCTGGAGCGACCCCGAAGTCGGGCGCAACCAGGATCTGGGCGACTTCGGTCGCGTGATCGTCAGACTCCGCTTCATTGGTGACCTCACAGGGGGTCTTGTCCACGATATCTGCACCCTGAAGTTCGGGGATTGAGGCGTCGATATGACTATCAATGACCGCAATGATGACGCCGTCTCCGCGATACCCGCGTGCGTGCAGGTCAGCCAGTGAATAGCGGGAATAGTAGGCCTCGTCGGATGCCTGTACCTTGTGAGAATCTGCGTGCGCGGCCGGTGCAGGAGCCACCAGCGTGCCCACCGCGAGAAGGCAGGCCGACACCGTCACGCACAGGGCGCGCAGGCGTTGGAAACGATTAACCAATGGCCTCATTATTGTCGTTCCTCTCGGTGAATCGGGTGGGTGGGGGCGACCTGCGCCGTGTCAGCGGACGGCAGGGCGCGCGAGACGCGACGGCGCAGTGACCAGAGCTACGACGCCAGCCCCTGCGGCGCCTCGCCTCACGACAGGTCTTCGTCTGGCTCTTCGACGACCGCTGGCCTGCCGCGCAGGTGCGACAGGATCACGAGGCCGGCGATCATGGCGACACCGAGCACGGCGATCGCGGAGACGATGTAGGCGCGGACCGTCAGGTTGTTGTCCCGTTGCGTCAGGTTTGGCGAGGCGACGGCGGGGCGAGCGGGGGCGGGGTGCTGAGCCGCGTTGGGGTGCGCTGGCCCGTATCTCGTGCCGATGTCGGTGAAGGTCAGCGCGTCAAAGGGGGCGACGATCCCCCACCCGAGCCCATCGGTGCGTTGGTCGGCGGTGCCACGTACGGCTGTCACCTCCAGGCGGTACTTCCACATCTCGGGTCCCTCGTCCGGGTAGGCCGACGCGACGAGCGCCGCGAAACCTGCGGCGTAGGCGGTCGCATAGGAGGAGGAGGGCAGCGGCTGGTCGCCCTCGTATCCGCCGACGAGGCAGTCGGCCTGGTTGAACCATGTCGTGAGGATGACGCCGGCTGGAACAGCGATCCCGACGTGCGAACCGTGCACCTGCTGGTCGGAGGCTGACCCGTCGGCGTTCGAGGCCGTCACGCCGAGGACGCTCTCGTAGGCGGCCGGATACACGACCTTGTTTTGGTCCTGGCCCTGATACACGTTGCCGGTCGAGGCCACGACGAGGGCACGGCCGCGCACGGATTGGATCGCCGCTTCGAGGTTCGCGTCGCCCTCGGCCGCCGACTGGGCGACGACGATGATTTGCGCGCCATGGTCGGCAGCCCACTGGATGCCTCGGCCGACCTTGGACATGAAGGTCTCTTCGCCTTCCTTCGTCGACGTACCCTGCTCGAGGCCAGTGTCCACGCGGACGGGAAGAATCGTCGCCTCGGGGGCGACGCCGATGAGGCCAGAGTTCTTTGACTCGGGCAGTTCGCGGGCAGCAATCGCGCCGGCGATTGCTGTCCCATGCTCGCCCACGTCGACGCGCCCGTCGGTATTTTCGCCACTCAGATCCACGCCGGGCAGAACCACGGGGCCGTCGGAGGACTGAAAGTGTTCATTGCCTGCGGCCACACCCGAGTCGACGATGGCGACAGTCACGCCCTTGCCGCGGGAGATCTCCCACGCGCGCCGCACGCCCACGGCATCGAAGATGTCGGGCTGGTTCTTAATGTACGACGGCGAGTTCTCGGAACATTTCCCGTCCCCCGAGTCGGCCGGGGCGGTCGGCGTCGGGGAGGGAGATGCAGTCGGGGTGGGACGCACACTCGGCGTCGGCACCGGGTCCGCGTGCGCGGGGGCCGGGCCAAACGCGCCCCCAGCCCCGGCCTCGTCCGACGGGGTGAGGGGGGCGACGAGGGCGGCGAGCGTCAGGCCGGCGATCAGGGATGCCCCGACGAGGCCTCGGCCCAGCGCCCGAGATCTGGCACGTATGCGGCTCACGACAGCCCCGCTGAGGTAGCAGCCGCCTGAGGCGTCAACTCCGATCCGGGGGGAACGATATTGCCCCACGCCTGCGGGATCATCGCAACGTCATCCGATGTCCACCCGAGGGCCTTGAGCGAGATGGCGGGAGCATCGCCAAGCGAATGTCGGTACCCCATATCCGAAATGAAAACGTAGGCACCAGCATCGCCACCGCCCGCCGTCAGCGCCGCGACGACCCCGGAACCGCCGGCCACCGTGACCGTGCGCGACGTCGTCGGACCACCCGTCGCAGAGACCGATTCGGCGTCGTAGGAGGCCTGGATAGCACGTTGTTCCTTCATTGTGTACAGGCCAAATTGCGGAACAGTCTTGTCCTTCGTGTCCATCTTGGTGCACAGGACGGTGCGGCTGGCCGCGTCAAGCTTGTCATCCTTCCACTCCGGGTTCGCGAAGTCATCGACGGCGGGCCAGTCCTCGCCGATGAAGTCGGCCTGCACGGGCGCGACGTCCTTGAACATTTCCGTCGGATACTGCTCGACCTTCGGTGCGTCCTGGTAGAGCTTGGCCGCAGTCGAATTGAAGACAGCCAAATCGGAGTCGTTGATGACCAGATAGGAGTTGAGGACCTCGCCATTGGAATTGATCTGCTCGACGACCGTGCCGATCGTCAGGTTCTCATTCTTGAGTGGGCCCGGCAGATTCCTCGCAGGCTCGCCAGCGTTGGGGATGTCGCTGTAGCTCCACGGCTTCAGACGAGTGCCGGAGGGGAAGAGGTCGAGCCACTCGGGTTCGACGATGATCGGGTACGCCGTCCTGTTCTGGAAGGACAGGACCCAGTCGCCCAGGCGGCTCACGGAGGCGTCAATAAGGTACTTCTTGTGGGTCTTCGCATCGATGAAGTACTTGTCCTCGCTGCCCACCGCCTGCACGAGGGCCGCGGTGGCGGGCTGCAGCGGGAAGTTATCCGCCGGCAGGTCCTGGGCGATCCACGTGTGGTAACTGGTCGGCAGGTCGCAGGAGAGCCACGTCGAGGCCAGGTCTGCGGATGCAGGCACGTCGTCTGGGACGCCGGGCAGGCCGATCTGGGCGCCGCGTGGAGTGTCCTTAAGGGACGAGGCACTGGCGCTGACGATCGTCAGGCCGGAGTCTCCCGCGAGGAGCTTCGCGGTCGTCACGTTGCTGATCGGGTGTAGCACGCCGTTCACTGACAGGTAGCGCGCGCCCGTGTCCTTGACGTCGACCAGCTTGTAGTTAGCGTCCGTCAGGTCTGGTTTGGCCGCGAAGCTCCGCAGGGCGATGCCGATGACACACACAATGATGGCGACGACGGCGCCGACGATGAGAGGACGCACCGGGGAGGGAGTGTCGACCTCGCGACCGCCAGGGGTACCCGACGTAAAGGCGGTGATCAGGCGGTTTCGGTTGAAGCGTTGGGCTTCGAGGATATCTTTACTGGTCGGCATAGCTCAGCCCCACATGTAGACGGCCAGGGGAATCAGGGCAAACAGTGACAGCACCGAGATAGTGTCGGCGAGTCGCGTCAGGTGCGGACGCGCACGAGGCCCGACGACGTTCGTGATGACGAGCACGAGGGCCGCCGCAATCGCTGTGAGGGCCACCCATGCCAGCATCGTTGGTTCCGCGCGGGTGGCGAGGCTCGCGGTGATCAGGATCGTCACCAGACCCGTGAGAACACCGAGGAGGACCTCCACGCGCGAGCGAATCGAGCGGGTTTGGAGGATCAGGGAGATCGATCCGAGGAAGACGAGGATCAACGGGAGGAGCACTGAACGGGTGCCGGGCGCGCTCATCAACGAGACCGCGAGGAAAATCGCTGCCAACGCCCCGCCCGCGCGCAAGGCGACGACGAAGACGAAGGAAGTGCCGACCTGGTCGGTGATCGTTTGGGCGGGAATCTGCTCGGTCGTGTTCGCGTCGAGGATGCGCACGGGAATGTGTGCCAGGGCAATCCACGGCGCGATCTGGAGAAGGACGACAATGAAAGCGAAGAGGGCAGCGGAGACGCCGACCTGTGAGAGGGAACCGAGAGAGACCAGGAGACCCGTCGTCGCTATCACGGTACCGAGGACGAGGGGTGCCACGATCGAGATGCGGTAACGCTTGGGCAGTGTGAGGATCGCGAGCGAGCCAACAAGGAGGCCGACACCGATCCAGATCCACCCGGCGGTGTCCCACTGACTCTGCGTGAGACGAAGCGCGGATGCGCAGGTCAGAAGGGGCACTGTGTGCGCCAGCGCGATGCCGCTGGGCCGGGGGCTCTGACGCGTGACGACAGCCGACGTGCCGGTGACGAGGAGGGCGGCGATGATGCCGATGACGCCATAGACACGGTTGAGCAGCGTGATGCGCTGGGGGTCCAAGGATGCGAGGGCATCCGGGGGCGTGGTCGCCAGGAGGAGGGCGGCAACGAAAATGAGGGCAGCGGCAGACAGCGCAGCAAGAATATGAGCATCATCACGTGTCCAAGGAGTGGACACTCGTTCGATGATTTGACCCACCGCTTCAGTGAGGTCGTCGTAGACCATGTCGGCAGCGCCTTCACCAAGAGGCTCGAGCGTGAGGGCGGCTCCCGCACGCACACCCTGGGCGGACAGCGACTTCGACTGGTCCAGCAGACGACCTGACGCGGTCCTCACCGAGAAGCCATCATTTGTCGGCTGATCAGTGAAAGCACCAACGGTTTCAACCATTCCAGGCAACAGCTCCACGAGAGGGATCGACTGCGGAATCGTCACGTCACTGCGATCAACGCCATAGGTAATCGTGAGCGGAATCAGCGCCACTCCTCGAGATGTTTTCGTTGCCATATGGTCCTCCCGTTTGCCGCGTGATGGGGATTCTAACTACACGACACAACCCTGTAAGTCTAGATTCTCGGTCAGCTTTTGTCATGATTTTTCCGTAACATCAAAAATAATCATGAAAACATGGTTAGTATTCATACGTCCCCATGCTCTCACGCATCCCCGCGGGAGAGTCCACTCATACAAATGGAGGTTCACATGGCAGACCAGAGGGCCGCAGAAGGCGCCCTGAAGCAGGGCTTCTCGGCAGTTGAGTCCACCAAGGCCGACATCGACAGCCACCTCAAGCGCCTCGAGGGCGACCTGTCGACCATCGGCAGCTCTTGGCAGGGTGCCGCGTCGGCACAGTTCACGATGCTGATGGCTCAGTGGCAGGAAAACGCCGCAAAGGTTAACCAGGCCCTTCAGGACCTCGCGGATAACCTGCGCGCCACTGATTCGTCGATGGAAGCCAACGAGTCGGAGACCGAGAACTCGTTCTCCAACCTGCTCGGCGGACTGTGAGAGATTAGGTAGATTAGGAGACTGACATGGATTTCCAGGTAAACTACGCCGCGCTTGACGCCGCCGCCGCTGACATCACAACCGGTGCCAATAACCTGCAGAACTGCCTCGACGACCTCGAGCAGACGCTGAACCAGCTGCGTTCCTCGTGGGAGGGTCAGACCCAGGAAGCCTACGACGATGCTCAGCGTCGTTGGAACCAGGGCCTTGAGGGCCTGAAGGACGTTCTGAACCGTACCTCCAGCGCTGTCGACGCCGCTCGCTCCAACTACCAGACGACGGACCAGTCCAACGCTGCCCGCTTCTGAGAGCATGAGCGCCTAGCGCTCTGGGGAGGGCCGTTCCATGTGGGGCGGCCCTCCCCTTTTCCATGCGCGCTGTGTCATGCGCGCTATTTCTCGTGCGCGCTGTGTCATGCGCGCTATTTCTCGTGCGCGCTGTGTCATGCGCGCTGTTTCTCGTGCGCCCGTCTTGCCGGGCCCGCGTTTACTCACATCCGGTGTTCGGTGCGTGCACTGCGCGAATGCTCGACCACTGGATCAACGTCGCTCGCGCCCAGCGTAATTTTCCGTCCGGTTGAATTGGCTATGTGCCGGGCAGCAGAAAACCGCCCCCTCCTTCGAAGGGGACAGCGGCGGGACGCATCCGACTGAACAAACTCAGACACTCACGCCCGGGGTCAGAGCCGCGTGCAGGACCAGGGGTCAGAGCCGTGTGCAGGGCACGGGGTCAGAGCAGCGTGCAGGGCGCAGGGTCAGAGCCGCGTGCAGGACCAGGGGTCAGAGCCGCGTACAGGGCACGGGGCCAGAGCCGGGACTGAGACCGGGACGCGTCATTCGAGTCAGCGAACAGAATCCGCGTCAGCGTGGACGATCGTGGCGCGACGTTCCCCCATGAGGATCTCGGTGCCCGCAGGGACCTCAACGGCCTGACCGCCGGTCAACGCGGTGATACGCCCGTCGGGGGTACGGATCTGCGTGCCGTTCGCGGAGAACGAGTCCTCAATCCACGCCCCACTTGCTGTGGGACCCACGCGCATGTGCGTGCGCGACAGGGACACCGTCGTATCGGGAACGACGACAGCGCGCGACCCTTCGGCGGCTGCAGGTGCCCGCCCCAGGGTCAGCGGCATGTCGATAAGCTCACGCTGGCCCGAGTCGAAAATGAGCCACAGGAGCTGCGCGCGCGGCGGCGTCGCAGGCGCACCCCACTGGGACTGGCCGGCACCTCCCCACTGCCCCTGGGGGGCGGCCGCGCGCTGGGCAGCCTGCACGTCGCGACGACTCGGCGGCGGTCCAGGCACGCCCGAGGCCGGGGCCTGGTACTGCACCGGAGCAGAGAACGGGGGCTGAGCGGGTTCCTGGCGCGTGGGCCCACCCCAGCCGTCCTGGGGCGCGGGCGACGCGGAGGGCGCGGGCGACGCGGAGGGCGCAGGCACCGCCGGGGGCTGCTGGGCTGGCACCTGTGCGGGCGTGGGCCGCTGGGGTGCCGGACGATGAGCCTCGGGCGCGCCCTGAGGTGGTGCGAGGAGCGCGTCGAACTGCGTGGGCTCGTGAGCGGCGGGCGCGGACGGGAGCGGCGCAGCAGCGGGCGCAGCCGGAACCGCGGGCACGCTCGGCGCGGACGGGAGCGGCACCGCCGGAACCTGCGCGGCAGCGGGCGCAGCCGGAACCGCGGGCGCGCTCGGCGCCACTGGCGCACTGTAGGGATCGTTCGCTCGCTGACCGGGAGCCGAGTAGTCGGGCACGGACGAAGGAACGGGAGTCAGCGGGGCACTCGGCGCATCCCACTGACCTGCACCTACCTGCACGCCTTCGAAGCCGCTGGGTGCCTGGCCGGGGCGGGGATGATCCACCGCCTGTCCGGGACCCGCAGCGAGGGCCGCATGTTTGCGCAGGTCGACGAAACGCGTATGCGTGGGCCCATTGAGCCACGTGCGCCCATCATGGACCATCGCGTACGAGGCCAGCAGACCCACAACCGTCACCTGAAGCAGCGCACTCAAGGCCGTGTAGCCCATGGCCGCTCCCAGCGAAGGAGTCTGGGCGTCATCCTCGTCTCGAATGAGGCACACGCGCATGAGGGCCATACCCGGGGTCCGCCCCGACACCCCCAGCATGACGCCGGAGGCAACCAAGGCCTCGGCGATGATCAGACCGACCGTCACCGGCGTGAAATAGACGAACCACGTCACCCCCACCAGCGCCCCGAGGACCAGCAGATCGATGACGTACGCGCCGACAAGCCGCGAAGCGGTCGCGCGGGCGAAAGGAGTCTTCGTGGTATCACCCATTACAGGATCGCCCTCCAAGCAAACTCGAAGAGACCCGAGGAGAAAATCGCCGCGGGGAGAAGTGCAAAAATACAGAACGACTGCACGAAGTCGAGGATCGTGCCGATCAGTGCGGCATGTCCCTTGGGCTCATACAGCGTCATCCAGGCCACCAGCGCGATGCCCGTCAGGACGAGGACGCACACGGGCAGGACGGGATAGATCTGCGCGCCGACCGCCCAGGACTTCACCCAGGTGCCAAAGAGGAAGGCACACCCGATGCCGGCGGCACCAATGCGCGGCAGGACCCTCCCCATCGGCGTGCGGGCACCCCTCGGCGCCGTTAACAGGGTCACCACGGCCGCGATGACGATCACGAAACCGCCGATGCCTCGGCCCATGGCCACCGTTGGCATCACCGTGCGAGCGAGGGGGATACCACCCGCGAGGGTGAACAACGTCGAGGCGGTCAGCAGCAGCGTGTAGCGGGCATCGGTGTGTCCGATCGCCGTCTTCATGCGCCCACCGGTCACCGGCGTGGGAGGGACCATCATAGGCTGGCGGATACGCGAGGCAATCGTTTGCACCGCCGCCGCATCGATCAGCTGACTGTCGGGCACGCGCAACGCGAAGCGCGGGGCCATGAGGAACAGGAACACACCCAGGGCCAACGCGAGCGGCGCAATGTTAATCAGGTGGAAGAACGGGTAGGCGCCAATCGTCACGAGGACGGTCGCCCCGAGCCACGCCATCATGGCACTGAGCGCCGTGGGCGTGTTCGTCAGCGAGAGCACCGCCAGGGACACGACGAGGGCCACCCACACCCCGACAACGGGCGCGAGCGAGAGGGCATGGATACCCGCCATCGACACGAAGCCGATGGCGCTGTAACCCGCGAGCGCCGGCATCAGGAGGAGCAGGAGGGACATCGAGCGCAGCCTGCGCGAGGCAAACAGCGGAATGATCGCAACCGCGCAGCACACCAGGGCGCATACTCCGCGCGCCCACGTGGGGATCGACGAGGCCGCGAGCGCCCAGGCGGGTCCGTCCTCCCTGTGGGCGAGCCCACTGAGCGCCGCGTCGCCCATCATGGGCAGCAGGCACAGTGAGGAGACCGCGCCAATGAGGAGGAAGCATAGGCCGACCAGGGCGAGGGTGGGGGAGAGCCACTGATTCTCGTAGCGCTCCGAGGCCTCGTTGAGCTGGCGGGCGGACAGGACCCGGCTGGACAGGGCGATCGTCGACCCGGCGGGCAGGTCGCGGCCGAGGACCGCAGCACCGTCGAGGGGACGCCCGTCGGCGTAGGAGATACGCACGGACGGCAAGGTGAGGTCGATGGCCAGCATGGCGCACAAACCTGCGACCGTGGTCCCTGTGGGAGCAGCGAAGTCGGAGGCCCCATCGGAGTCGATAACGGTCACGGACACCATGGTGGCGCTCATGAAACCTCCGATCTTCGGGAAACAACAGTGCCCAGTGTAATGCACCGAGGCTAACCGTCGGTTAAAACTTGGAAGAGCACTCAGCTACACTGGGGACAGTCGCATCGAACACGTACGCGCGCAGCGCGAGGAGACCTGATGGTTACACGCAAAAAACGGCGGATTGCCGCGGTTCCGGAGCAGCCTTCCGGCAGCTTGGCCCTGCAGATGCCGCCGGAGAAGGCTGAGCCCGCATCGATGGGCAACGTCCTCATGATGGTCGTCCCGATGCTCGGTTCGACGGGTGTCATGATTTTCATGGCGATGCAGAACAACGGTGGCGGGCGTTCCATGCTCATGGGCGGCGGCATGTTGGTCGCTATGCTGGGCATGGTCGGCTTCAACATGTACCGCCAGTTCTCCCAGTACCGTACGCGCGTGAAGACGCAGCGTCGCGAGTACCTGTCTTACCTCGCGGAGACGCGCGAGTCGATCCGCAAGGTCGCGAAGAAGCAGCGCGCCTACTACAACTGGGTCTACCCCGACCCCGACGCCCTGGTGACCCTGGCAGCGAACGGGTCTCGCCTGTGGTCGCGTGAGGGCAACACCTACGACGTGCTCACGTTCCGCTATGGCAGTGGTACGCAGCCCCTGGGCTTGACGTTCGAGCGTCCGCCGATCGATCCGATGACGGAGATGGACGTCGTGTGTCTGTCGGCGATGGAACGCTTCATCGCGGTGCACGATCACACGGACAACGTGGGTAAGTTCCTCTACCTGGGTGATTTCAGCCATATCGAGGTCGTCGGCGAGGGCGAGAGCGCCTACGACGAGATGCGCGCCATCATGATGCACTTGGCGTGTTTCATCGAGCCTTCCAAGCTCAAGATCGCGGTCCTGTGTTCGGCTGATCGTCTGGGCGACTGGGAATGGGTGAAGTGGATGCCACAGGCGCGCTCGGCCAACGTTCGCGACGCCATTGGCCCGGCTCGCATGATTTCCACGGACCCGCGTGAGTTGGTCGAGATGATCGGCCCCGATATCGCGATGCGCGGCGCGTATCGCCCGGGCGAAGAGATGCCTGAGTGGCCCCATCTCCTCCTCGTGTGCGACGGCGCCGAGTTCCCCACCTCCTCGCCCTTCGGGTCGATGGCGGGCGTGCGCGGCGTGACGATCATGAGCCGCGCCCGCGAGTGGACGCCGATGAAGTCTCACACTGCCCTGCGCCTCGTCATCCACCCCAGCCCGAATCGCAAGGGCGCGGACGTCGTCGACGTGGTGACCATGGACTCTGTGCCCGAGTCAGCCTTCGCAGATCGGCTCAGCGCCGTGCAGGCCGAGGCCGTGGCTCGTCGCATGACCCCCTTCGCCACCCAGGAGAAGCTGGAGGAGTCGGACACGCCGGTGGGCCGCTCGGACGAGTCGCGCCAGAAGGACCTCATGGAGCTGGTCGGTATCGGCGACATTCGAGACTTCGACCCGGAGAAGCAGTGGGTGCGACGCGAGGGGCGTGCACGCCTGGCCGCCCCCTTTGCGGTGACGCCCGAGGGCCGGCCCGTCGTCCTGGACATTAAGGAATCCGCCCAGCAGGGTATGGGTCCGCACGGCCTGCTGATCGGCGCGACCGGTTCAGGTAAGTCCGAGGTGTTGCGCACCCTCGTTCTCGCGCTGGCTTTGACCCACTCCCCCGAGCAGCTGAACCTGGTGCTCGTCGACTTCAAGGGTGGCGCGACCTTCGCCGGCATGGCGGACCTGCCGCACGTGTCGGCCATGATCTCGAACCTGGAGTCCGAGCTCTCGCTGGTTGACCGTATGCAGGACGCCCTGCAGGGCGAGATGGTGCGCCGCCAGGAGATGCTGCGTCAGGCCGGCAATTACGCGAACGTGTCCGATTACGAGGCGGACCGCCTCGCCGGCAAGCACGAGTACCCGCCGCTGCCGGCCCTGTTCATCGTCCTGGACGAGTTCACGGAAATGCTCATGGCCAAGCCGGAGTTCGGCGAGGTCTTCATCATGATCGGTCGTCTGGGCCGATCCTTGTCGGTGCACCTGTTGCTGGCTTCGCAGAAGATGGACCTGGGTAAGGCGCGCGGCCTGGAGTCGCACCTGTCGTACCGCATTGCGCTCAAGACGTTCACGGAGAGCGACTCGCGCGAGGTCCTGGGTATCCCCGACGCCGCGAAGCTGCCTCCGCTGCCCGGTTCGGGCTTCCTGAAGGCGGGCGGCGACGGCCTCGTTCGTTTCCGCGCGTCCTACGTGGCCGCTCCCCCGCCGGCGCGCACCCTCGCGTCGATTGCCGAGGCCTCGACGGCCGGCGCCCCGAGCGCGCCGATCGAGATCCTGCCGTTCACGGTCGCTCCCGTCATCACGCGCGAAGCCCTGGGCGAGGAGGAAGACGTCGATCAGAACCAGGAGATCGTCCTGGCCGGTGACGAGGTGTGGGCGGACATGTCCGAGATGGACATCGCGGTGGCCAAGATGAAGGGCAAGGGCTACCCGGCGCACCAGGTGTGGCTGCCTCCGCTGGAGGTTCCCGATACGTTCGCGACTCTCATGCCGGACTTGGCGCCGGATCCGGAGCTGGGCTTCATTTCTCGCGCCTGGCGCGAGTCCGGGGTCCTGCGCGTGCCCCTGGGCACGGTCGACCTGCCGCTTGAGCAGCGCCGCGAGACCCTGGTCCTGGACCTGTCGGGCGCGGGCGGTAACTTCGCGCTCGTGGGAGGCCCGCAGACCGGTAAGTCGACGGCGCTGCGCACGATCGTTCAGGCCCTGTCACTGACCTACACGCCTCAGGAAGTCCAGTTCTACGTGATGGACTTCGGTGGCGGTACCTTCGCGGGCTTTGCCGGCGCGCCGCACGTGGCCGGCGTGGCGACGCGCGACACCGAGGAAGTGCGCACGCGTATGCTCGCCGAGATCGCGGCGATCATGGACGACCGCGAGCGTTACTTCCGCGCGCACGGCATCGACTCGATGGATACCTACCGTCGTGGGCGCCTGGCGGGCACCTACGACGACGGCTACGGCGACGTGTTCCTGGTGATCGACGGGTGGGGTGCGCTGCGCTCCGAGTTCGATGGCCTGGACCGCGAGGTCACGACGATGATGAGTCGAGGCCTGTCGCTGGGCGTTCACCTGGTCATATCGGCAGCCCGTTGGATGGATATCCGCGCCGAGGCACAGGATATTTTCGGGTCGCGCCTGGAGCTGCACACGGCGAACCCGAAGGAGTCGATCGTCAACCGCGAGGGTGCCGCTCGCATTCCGAAGGGACGCCCGGGGCGCGGCATCGACATGGCGGGTCACGAGATGATGATCGGCCTGCCGCGCGCGGACGCGGAGCAGGATCCGTCAACCGTGTCGCAGGGCGTGGCGTACACGGTCAACAAGATTCGCGAGTGCCTGGTGGCGGGCGAGGGCCCGAAGCTGCGTTTGCTGCCCCAGCGGATCACGCTTCCGGAGATCCTCTCGCAGCTGCCGGATCAGCAGATCCTGCCGCGCGGCGGCGGCGACATGGTGCTCGGCGTGGAGGAGTCGCGCCTGGGGCCGCTCCTGTTCAACACTCGCGCGGAGTCGCACCTGTACCTGTTCGGCGACGGCAAGACGGGCAAGACCTCCTTCCTGCGGTCGATCATTTCCGAGGTCACGCGCCTGTACTCGCCCAACGAGGCGAAGATCCTGGCGATCGACATGCGCCGTTCGCTCCTGGGTGCGATCCCGGACGAGTATTCGCTGCGCTACCTGACGAACCATGCCGAGGCGATGAAGCAGCTGCGTGAGCTGGCTAAGTTCCTGCGCACGCGCCTGCCCGGTTCCGACGTGACCGCCGAGCAGATTCGCGAGCGCACGTGGTGGTCGGGTCCGGAAGTGTGGATCTTGGTCGACGACTACGACCTGGTGGCCACCTCGTCGGGTAACCCGCTGATGGAGCTCATTGACCTGCTGCCGCAGGCGGGAGACATCGGCCTGCATGTGATCATCACCCGTCGTATGGGCGGCGCGTCGCGCGCGGCCTACGAGAAGGTCCTGCAGATGATGAACGACCTGGCCGTCACCGGTATCCTCCTGTCCGGCAACCCCAGCGAGGGCGCGATCATCAACGGCGTGAAGCCGAAGCGCGCGATCGCTGGCCGCGCGCAGGTCGTTCACCGAGAGCTGGGCGTCGTCGCCGCGCAGCTCACGTGGACGCCGCCAGCAATTTGATCGTTTGTTGACACAGCGGCCCCTTCGTCGCATATGATTGACCAGTCTGAAAGTAGGAGAAAAACATGTCCTCTCTCGTGTCCCATCGCGCTCGCGCAGCCACCGCTTCCCTGCTGCTCGCTTCCGTCGCCCTGTCCGGTTGCAGCATCTTGGGTGGTGCGCGAAATTCCAGCGATATTTCGAAGTTGCCCAACATTCCCGAGGGACAAAAACAGCAGCTGGTCAGCCAGATGCAGTCTGCGTCCGGCTCGGAGAAGCAGGAGATCGCCGCGAAGGCGACGGCCCTGAGCAAGATGGTGGGAACGGAGCTGGTCGCGGTGGATCCCCCGTCGATCATCGACCAGACCTTCAAGTTGGATCCCAAGGGTAAGACCGTGGTGAACAAGGACGACAAGATCTACCTGATGATGTCGGCCACCGATTACTGGCGTCTGGGCCAGGACACCTACGACCTGTGCGTGGAGCAGGACTGCGAGTACTACTCGTCGTGGACGGTAGACGTGGAGGGCTCGGGCGCTGACCTGACGTACGTGTGGACCCTGAAGGTCGATGGTGACGATCAGCCCAAGGAGCCGCTGGTCCGCCGCTTCAAGGTCGGTAAGTAAGCGGCCCTGCGCATCGACACACTTTCTTCTTTTCTCATCAACCATTTAGGAGTCAACAATGGCCGGAAATGCAGACGTCAGTTACGACGACGACCAGCAGCAAGCAGCCGCACCGAAGGTGACCGAAACCTGGGACGCGGTGACGGGATCGCGCAAGCATACCGAGGCCCTAGGGTCCGCGCAGACATCCACCTTCTGGGGATACGAAGACGGGCCCGCGGACCTGCAACGCAGTGCTGAGAAGATGTTCGAAGCCGTATCCGGACTTCTCGCGGGCGAATCCACAATGCTCAAGAATTTCGAGGAGGATATGCATAAGGCCATGACCCGCTTCACCGGCACGGAATACGACAACCAGCTGGAGTTCAAAAACACGCAGGCCGACCAGCAGATGCAGGCAATCCGCTCCCAGAACCCGACCAAGTTCACCGCGATGCTTCACGCGCTCGGTTTGACCCCCGAAGATCTCGGCTCCGCTCTAGATCCACTGATCGCGCCCCCCACTCAATCGGGTGCTGGCTCGGCGGGTGGTTCGAGTGGTGCACCGACTACTTCCTCAGGCCCGTCGGACTACTGAGCTGCATAGCTAGATATAAGGAGTTTGTCACAATGGTTGCTTCACCGAATTATGAGCGTCTTAAGGTCTTCATGGAGGCGGCTCGCGCCAACAAGGGGCTTGACGCGTGGGACGGGGATCACGACAAGGCCTTGAAGGGCTTTGATGACGCCGTTGAGCGCCTGCGCGCCTATCGCGAGAGCCACGGCTTTACCGGCGCGACGGGTAGAGCCATGGATCGCTGGGTTGACGCGTCCATCACCCGCATCGAGAAGTATCGGGAGGGCTACGAGCGCGGCTATCACACCTACTCTCGAGGCCGTAACGTGATGGCGACGGCGCTGAGCGAAGCCGAGAAGCTCTCGCCGGACCTCCTCGACGCGAACACGGCGGCGATGCGCGATGACCTGCTCGTGTCGGTTCCCTCCAGCGAGCCCGGTACGGGCATCCGCTTCATGGGCAAGCTCTACACCACCGGCGCCGCCTACGTCGCCGCCGTCGAAGAGCAGGCGAACGAGCAGCGCGAGGCCGCGGCGAAGCGCATCATCGACATGGTGAACGACCGCACCTTGACGATCAGTGGCATCATGAAGGGCCAAATCACAGGTGAGCCCGGCGAAAAGGGCCGCAACCTGCAAAAATACGAAGACGAGGAGAAGAGTAAGGATCCAGGTGGTGGTGGCGGCGGCACCCAGGGCGGTGGCGGCACCCAGGGCGGTGGTGGCGGCACCAGCGGTGGTGGCGCTGGCGGCGGCGACTGGGGATACGGTAAGGGCGATGACTTCGGTCGCGCCGCGGATCGTAGCCCTTCTTCTCCCAACTACCCCGGTGGCTTCGACCAGCCGTGGTGGAGTGAGGCCGACGCTGCCGCGGCCCGCAACCGCATCATCTCCTCGGGCGCGGTTCCCACGCAGGAGCCCGCCTACGGAGAGGCCGGATCGCGCACGAACCCCATCACCGATCCCCAGGACCTCATGGGCAAGGATCTGCTGCATACGCGCGTGAACGGCACGGCCTACCGCAATGGCGTCGTCGGCGGGCATACCCCGGCACCGCCCGCGGATATGGATCACCCCCTGTGGCGCCTGAACGGCGGCGCGGCCTCCGCCGACGCGAGCACCACGGGACGGCTCGGTGGTGCTGGTGTGCTCGGTGCGGGTGCCCTCGGTATGCGTGGTGCCGCCCGTATGGGATCCGGCGGTCTTGGCGCGGGCATGCGCGGCATGACCGGTGGCCTGGGTGGCGCGGGGGCCTCCGCCTTGAAGGTCGGCTCCTACTCCGGGTCGGGTTTTGGCTCCTACAATCCCCCCGCGGGTGCGAACGGCCTGGCCGGTTCCGGGGCGGGCGCGTCGGGCGCGACGGGCGTTGCCGGTTCCACCGGGGCGAACGGTGGCGCGGCTGGCGCTGCCGGTGCCGCGGGCAAGGGTGGCTCGGGTTCGGGCTTCATGGGTGCGGGCGCTGGTGCGGGTGCGGGCGCGGGTAAGCAGGACAAGAAGGGTCGCAAGCGCCAGTACGTCGCCTTCAAGTTCGAGGACGACGAGGACGATCTGCCCGTCGGCTACGTCAACCCCATGTCCCAGACCTACGGGTCTGACACGACCATCACCCCGGCCAAGAGCACGGACGACGGATGGGATCCGCGCCAATGGTGAGCCTGTCCTCTCACGCCGCGCCCCGTTCTCCCTTCTCTTTCGTGGGGAGGGCGGGGCGCGCCGCGCGCGCCCTGACCACCGTCGCCTCCGCCCTGGCCCTCGCCGCTGGCGTCCTCACCCTGGCGCCGGCCCCGGCCCACGCGGACGACGCGGTGCCCTCACAGGAGTACTTCTCCTACTACCACTTCGACACCGCACGCCAGAAGGGATACACCGGTAAGGGTGTCACGATTGCCGTCATCGGTGGTCCGGTCGATACGAGTAATCCGGCCCTCAAGGGGGCGAACATCACTGATAAGAGCCGCTGCACCATCCAAGACTCACCCGAGGGCGTCCGCCACAATACTGACATGGCGATCATCCTGGTCTCCCCCATCTCGGGCGTGGCACCCGACGCAACCCTGTATAACTATCAGTCCTCCACCGGTTCGACAACATCGAACGGCTCGTGCGACTCCAACGGGGACGAGCTCAACACCACTGCCGCTCTCATTAACCAGGCCGTCGAAGACGGCGCCCAAATCATCTCGGTCTCCCAAAGCGTCAACGAATCGACCAACGAGCTCAAATGGGCCATCACCAACGCGATCACCAAGGGCGTCATCATCGTCGCCGCGGCCGGAAACGAGGGACACCAAGACGACACCACACAGCTGGGTAGGTACTCCGGTGTCGTCGGCGTGTCCGCCATCAACAGTGACGGCACCTTCGCCTCCTATTCCAACTCGGCCGATGGCATGGTCACCGGCGCCTTCGGCGGACCATACACCACGTACAACGTGAACACAGGGGAGCCGGCCACCGTTCACGGCACCTCCATATCCACCCCACTCGTGGCTGGCATGTTGGCCCTCGCGCGCCAAAAGTGGCCCGACGCCACCGCCAACCAGATCCTCCAACTCCTGGTCCACACCGGCCTGAACCCCAACCACGACTGGAACAAGTACACGGGCTACGGTGCCATCGATGGTGGCGCACTGGTCAACACGGATCCCTCGCAGTACCCCGACGAGAACCCCATCATCCAAAAGAACGGTGGTTCTGAACCCACCGCGCAGGAGGTCCAGGACTACATCGACGGAGTCGCAGGATCCTTACAGATAGCCTCCTTCCCCGACACCTACGTCTACCGCGGAACTGACCAAGGAGTCGTCTACGACCACGGGTCCATCCCCGTCCACCTGGGAACCAGCCCCCGCTACCACCGGAAGTGACCATGACACTCGCGCGAACCACCGCGCAACCCGCGCCCCGTTCTCCCTTCTCTTTCGTGGGGAGAGCGGGGCGCGCCGCGCGCGCCCTGACCACCATCGCCTCCGCACTCGCGCTGGCTGTCGGTGCTCTCACCGTGGCCCCGGCCCCCGCGCACGCAGCGGACCCGATCACCACCCAGGAGTACTTCTCCTACTATGGCTTCGACGCAGCACGCGAGAAGGGTTACACCGGTAAGGGCGTGACCATCGCCCTCTTTGATGGTCCCGTGGACACCAGCGCCCCCGAGCTGGCCGGCGCCACCATCGTCGACAAGAGCCGGTGCACCGTCATTGACTCCCCTGACGGCGTGCGCCACGCAACCGATATGGCGACGTTGCTGGTGTCTCCCTACACGGGCGTCGCTCCCGATGCGACGCTGTACACCTACCAGATTTCGTCAGAAGATTCGCAACCCGGTGGCACGTGCGGCGGCTTGACTGACAAGGCCGATAGCATCGACAAGCTGATCAATCAAGCCGTCGATGATGGAGCCCAAATCATCTCCATCTCTTTGAGTAACTCTGAGCACGGTTCGGAGATCAAGTGGGCGATCGCCAACGCGATCAGCAAGGGTGTCATCATTGTCTCCTCCTCCGGTAACGGAGCGACGGACGAAAACCGTAGCCACCTGGGTCGGTGGTCGGGCGTCGTTGGCGTCACCGCCATCAACACCGACGGCACGTTTGCGTCCTACTCCTCCTGGGGCAATGGTGTCGTCACCGCCGCTGTCGGCGGCCCGTACACTTATCTCGATGCAAGTACAAATCAACCTGCCACCACGCAAGGTACCTCCATCTCAACGGCCCTCGTCGCCGGAATGCTCGCACTGGCACGCCAGAAGTGGCCCGACGCCACCCCCAACCAGATCCTCCAGTCCCTGGTCCATTCCGGTCTGAACCCCAACCACGAGTGGAATCAATACACCGGATACGGAGCCATTGACGGCGGCGGACTCGTCATCGACGATCCCTCGCAGTACCCGGACGAGAACCCGATCCTCAACAAACCGGGTGGTTCCGAACCCACGGCTGATGAGGTAGCCGACTACGCCGACGGACTCATCAATCCCGCTGCCGAGCGGGAGGTCCCAGATTCCTACGTGTACCGAGGTGCCGACGATACCGTCGTCCTGTACCAGTCCGAGCTCAAGACACCGCTCCACCTGGGAACCAGCCCCCGCTACCACCGGAAGTGACCATGACACTCGCGCGAACCACCGCGCACCCCGCGCCCCGTTCTCCCTTCTCTTTCGTGGGGAGGGCGGGGCGCGCCGCATCCCCCACTACTTCTTCTTACGCGTCGTCTTCTGCGTGGTCTTTTGCGTCGTCTTCTTGTGGTAGCGCGGACTCGTCCCCAGGTGCGTCGGGTACGTGGCGTCGCGGCTGACGACGAGGCGTTCATCGAGACCCCGGTACTGGTAGGAGTTATCGTTCAGGATGACGCGAGGATCCACGACGCCATCCTTGTAGTCCTGCACGTCCTGGCGGCTCGGCACCGTGTTCTCGCCCTTGTCCATGAAGGGATTCTCATCCGGGAAAGACATCGGAGAAGTCGTGAGCAACGCGTACACGTCAAGCGCGCCATAGCCGGTGTACGGGTTCCACTGGCCGCCGTTTCCGCCCACACCGGTGTGTGCCAGGCCCTGCATGATCTGATTGCCGCTCGCGCCTGGCCACCGCTCCATCGACAGCGCCAGCGAACCCGCGACGAGGGGTGTCGCAAAAGAAGTCCCCCACCAATAACCGCGCTCCTGCGACACGCCGGAGCGCACGTACGGGCGCGCCAGGGCCGCCGTCGACACGGGGCTCCCCCAGTTCGAATAGTCCGCGATGACGCCGTTGTGCTCGATCGCGGCCACGCCCACAACGCCACCCCACGCGGGCAGCCAGTCCTTCGAATCGCGGGTCGAATCGTTGCCGACGCAGGCGACCACCGGGACTTCTTGCGCAATCGCGCGCGCCAGAGCCCAGCGCATACCCTCGTAAGTACTGGGGTAACTCGCTGACGTCGTGATCACGTCCACGCCGTCGTTCAGCGCAGTCTCAATGAGAACCGAGAGGTCGGAATAGCCTCGCAAGAACTCGCCAATCGCACAGTCGGGCCCAGTCCAATCGCCCGCAAAGGACAGCCCGTATGCGCGCAGCGTCGCGCCCGGCGCAATCCCAAACTGGGGCGAGACAATCTCTTGCGCAATGACCGTCCCGTGGTCCCAATACTTATCCTGAGAATTAACCTGGCAGGGACGGTAGATTTCGATGTCGGCGCCCGTCAACTCGGGAATGCCAGTGTTCACCGGCCCATCGATGAGGCCAATCGTCTTGCCCTTACCCGTAATCCCCGAGTTCCGTATCGCGTCCAGGTAGTAGTAGGAGTAGAAAGGCTCCTCATTCGCCCCAATCGCACTATCAGCCGAGGCCGGAGCCGCGGGAACCACCAGAGCCGTGAGCGCGAGCGCCCCGGCCACACCGATACCTGTGCCACGCCGCGCGACGCGACCGAACCCGTGCTTCATCACTATTCCTTTCGCTGCGCACCCCGGCGGCGCGCAACACGTCAGTCTACCATCCGGTCATGCGCGCGAGCGTGACGGCCAAACCGCCGCCACCGCGCCTCACGGCACCGTGACACACTGGGTGACGGGTGCCGATTCGCGGCCCGTGGCCTCCACGACGACGCTCACCGTCAGGCAGTTCTCACCGCTGACCGCGCTCGTCGTCAGGCTGTTGCGACGCATCGTCTCAGCGACCACGGCCTCGCCAGGGCGCGTCAGCAGATACTTAAAAGCCAGCTCCGTGGCCTGGTACTGCCCCTGCTGGGGGATATCCCAGCCCCACCGGATCTCTTTCCCATTCGGCGTCGCGGTGAGCCCCGTGACCGCCTGCGGAGGAGCCACGCTCGTATCCGTCCCCTGGCCGGCACCGCTCACAGACCCGCCCGTCGCCTCGGCGCTCGGCGTTGCCTCGCCGCCACCACCGCCCAGGTGAACGCTGTGCCCGCCGCCGGTCAGCATCGCGACCACCAGGCCAGCGGTCGCCAGCACCATGACGAGCGCAAGAACCGGCAGCACCCACGCGGGACGCTTCGACTCCCCCTCGACCAACCCGGTCCTGCCCGTCGTCGAATTGCCCGCCCAGGCCTCGTTCGACGAGGGCTGGGCACCATCCGCGAAACTACCGCGCCGGGTGCGCGTACGCTCCGCGTCGAGGGCCACCGGGGAGGGCGCGGACAGCGCCGAGGCGGGCGCACTCGAAGAAGCGACGACGCTCAGCTTCATCTCCGTGACCGGGCGATGCATCTCGCGCTCGATCGTCTGCAACGCGTAGCCGAGGGCCGCGGCAGAGCCGAAACGCTGCTCAGGATCCAGACTCATCGCGCGACGAACGATAGCCGTCACCGCCTCGGGCACGCCCGGACGGTCGATGCGCGACACACGGCCACGGGCCACGCGCTGGGCCACCGCCTGAGCAGAGTTATCCCCATCCACGACCTCGAAGGGCGAACGCCCCATCAAGAGTGTCCACAGGGTCGCACCCAGCGCCCACACGTCCTGCGTCGGGTGAGCGCGCGCGGTGCCCGCGATCTGCTCCGGGGGTGCCCACATCACCGAGAACCCGTCGCGGCCAGCGCGCGGATCCGTCCCCACCGGCTCCGAGACTCCGAAGTCCGTGAGCACCGGCGACCCGTAGGCGTTGATCATGATGTTGCTGGGCTTAATGTCGCGGTGCACGTATCCCGCACGGTGCAGCATCTCCGCGCCACCGCACATGCGGATCACCATGGACAGGGCCCGGTCCGTCGCCATCGGATTTGCGCGCACCTGGTCGAGGATGTTCGCCACGGGGCAATACTCCATCACCAGGTACGGGCGTCCATCCGGCGTGCGGCCCGCCCCGTAGAGCTGGGCGACAGCCGGGTGACCCGACACGAGGGCCATCACGTCCGCCTCGCGGGCAATACCGGCCTCACCGTCCGCCCCACGATCACGCCGGGCAACCTTCACGGCCACCTCTCGGCTGGGCAGCTCCTGGCGGCACAGGAACACGTCCGCGAAACCACCCGACCCCAGCGGCCGGATCCACTGGTATCCCGGCAGAACCGGGACCATCCCGACGCGAGCGTCGCTATCCATCAGCGTGTTCCTTTCCTACGACCCATACGCCCCGTCAACGGCCGACGCTTCGCCCCGGATGCGGCGGCCGCCTGGCGGCGCGCGCGTCGGCGCCAGCGCAACGACTTCAGCGACAGCGCATAACGCAGCCGCGCGAACGGGGAGACCGAGGCCGCCCACTCGCGGCGCAGCTCATCCACGTCCTCCCACGCCTGCTTCGCATCTTCAGGCCGTGCGCCGCCCGCGGCGAAGTCCGCGACATCCGCGCGACGCGCCACGGTGACCGGGCGGGGAACCGCGCCCGAGAACAGCGACCAGCCGGGCACACGCACGTCGGCCGCCGAGCGTGTGGCGGGCTTGCGAGACTTCGCCGCCCCCGCCTCGTCGTCCTCAGATTTGTCAGGCGTCCACTGCGAAGCCAACGCCCACGCGACCTCCTGACGGGTCAGGTGCGGCTCCACCACGAGGCCCGAGTCAATCGCCGTATCCACCAGCTCATCCCACGAACCGCGCACCGACTCGGCGGCCTGCGCGCCGCGGCGTGCCTTGCGGCGGCGAGACTTCGCGAGCAGCACCGCCAGAACCGGACCGACCAGCAGGAACAGGAACACGGACACCGTCCCGATAGCCATCCACGGGATGTGCAGGCCGTTCGGATCGTGCGGGTCCGTCGCCTGGTCACGGGTGGCCGGAGGCAGCTCGACCGGCTGTTCCGGGGGTTCCGGCGGCTGCAAAACCTGCGGCTTGGGCACAGACTTCGGCTTGTTCACCTGCGTCGTGGGCTGCTGATCGCGCGGAGGCGTCGGATCGAAAGTCGCCCAGCCCACGCCGGGGAACTCGACCTCGACCCACGCGTGCATATCCGAACCCGTCAGGTCGACGCCGCCCGACGTCCCCTCACGGTAGGCACCCATGACGACGCGAGCGTTAATCCCCTGCGAGTGCAGCATGAGCGCCATAAGCGTCGCGTACTGCTCGTCATCGCCCACCAGCGCCTCGGCGCTGATCATGCGCTCAATACGATCCTGGGAGGAACCGGGGCGCGAGTTAATCGTGTCGTCGTTCGAGTAAAAGCCGTCCGTGTGCAGGTAGCTCTCGATGGCGCGGGCCTTCTCCAGGTCCGAGCGCGCGCTCGTCGTGTGCTCCGATGCCAGGGAATCCACGTCCTTGGGCACATTTGTGTCCGTGCCCGCGTAGCGGGCCGCATCCACGCTGGCGAACTCCGAATCCTCGTGATCGCGCGGCATCGTCGTGCTCAGCGAATAGTTGAACTGGCCCGTCGGCCCCGTCGTCAGGGCGGTCTCCGCCCACAGGTCGTAGTTCAAGCCCTTCTGCTGCTCAGCAGCGTTCGGGTCGGAAGGCTCAAAACGCAGCACCGATACCTCGCCAAACGTCGGCACCCACGGGCCCAAGAGCTGCGAGGTAGACACCGAGGCCTGCTCTCCCGCCGTTTCTGCGCTGCGTCCCGGGATCGTGGACCCGACGCGGCGGTACCCAGCGGTACCATCAGCGTTGTTCGTCACACCCATGCCGAACGTCGTTCCGTCGTACACCTCCATCGCGCCCAGGCGCACGCGCGCCCCCTTGGGCAGATTGGACACACGGATCAGGGATTCGTCCTCCAGATCCTTGTTGTAGTGGCGGTAACTGGACAGCGGAGAGGGGTACTCGCGTGCATCCACGGGCGGTTCCACGACGTCGCGCCCAACGACGCGGTCCGAGGCCGTGGGGCCCAGCAGTGACGCCGCGGGGAGGGCGGCCGCGACCATCACGCCCACCATCAGGGCACCCATGCCCACGCGCCACCACACGTGCACGACCTGACGCGACGAGCCACCCATCGTCGTGGATGCAGTGGTCGACGACGCGGACATACCGATCACGATGTCGGCACCCATGCGGGCACGGCCAATCGCCGACGCCCACGCCCACCACACGATCAGGCCAACCCACCACGCAATAACGAGGAGGGACGAGGGCGCCTCGTGCGTGGGCCCCCACACGATCGCAATCACTCCGGCGAGAATCAGCGGCAGGGACCCCCACATGGGACGCCCGTACCGTACTGTGACGACCCCCGCAGCAACCGAGCACACGAGGCACGTCATCCACGGGACCATCGCCGGACCAACATAGGAACCGGCAGGGGGCGTCAGCGTCAGAAGATCCTTCCAGGCCTCGACCGAACCGATCACCAGCGTCTGGAGAGTGCGCGACGTGGGAACCACGACCCACCGGGTCGTGTCTCGCAGGGCTGCCGCCCCGCCCAACAGGAAGTGAGCCGCGACGACGCAAGCCACGATCGACAGCAGGTCCCAGCGCCACTTTGCCGCCGCCCACGCGAGAGCAAGGCCGGTCGCGACGCCCGCGAGCGCCGCGATCACACCCTGACCGCCGCCAAAGACGGACTCGAACTGTACCACCGGGCCAGCGAACAGAATGGCAAGAATCAGGAGGGACCACGCGGGCATGGCGGCGCGGTGCACCGAGCCACCCATGGTGGTTTCTTGGGCAGTCGACCGACGCGTTCGACGCGGCGGCGTGGCCTGACGAGAGGGGGTGCGGGTAGGCGTACTCACGCGTTCACCCCCCGCGACACGAGCATCGGCAGGTCCTCCAGGGAGGGGCAATCGATGATGACGCCACGCGTGATCTTGCGCCGGCGCCTCGCCCGTCCCGGGACCACGCGAATGACGGACACGACCACGTCGACTGGCGCGATATTTGCCAGGCGGGCCGCTTCCTCGTCATCCACGGACTCACTCACCACGATCGACAGGACCGAAATTCCGCCGCGTTCCATGATGCAGCGACGGACGATGCCCGCGAAGTCGGGACGCGTCGAGGTCTCCATCTCGGACAGCGCATCCAGCATCGCCATGGGCGTTCCCGTCGGAATCCACTCGTCCGCGGTGTGCATCGACACCGTGCGCGCCTCACCCGACCCTGCGATCGCCAGCGACGCAGCGACCGACACGGCTGTCTCGAAGGAACGCCGATCCCACGCGTCCATGCGCGTGTCGAGGAGCACCATGTGGTGGGAACGGTGAGTCTCCTCGAACTGGCGTACGATCAGGCGGCCCAGGCGCGCCGTCGAGGGCCAGTGCACCGCGCGCCGGTCGTCGCCCGGCTCATAATCACGCAGTGCGTGGAAGGACACGTCCGAACTGGTCAGCTTCTCGCTGGCCACGCCTTCGACATCCATCTGCATACCCGTCGCGTCAAACGAGAAGCGCACCGTCGGCGGATGCACGTGCACCAGGATCGGCTCGTCCCAGGAGCGCACACGGCGCAGCAGGCCCAGGCCGTCCATACGCACGGTGCGCGCCGGGCCCACGTTGATCACGCCGCGGCGCTTCGTCATCACCGAAAATGCCTCGTTCCACGTGCTGTTCGCGCTGATCGGAGGCACCAGGAACTCGCCACTGCCTCGTCCGATCGTGACCTCCACGATCGTCGAACCCGAGCGATGCCCGGACTCGTTCACCACGCGGATGCGCCCCACCGCCACCTGACCGGCAACGATGCGATCATTCTTCATGCGCAAGGACACCGACAGCGGCGACGGGGACGCGACCGAGGCGACCGCGACCACGAGGGCCACCAGGCCCATCACGGCAACGATGAAGCCCTCCAGCCATCCGAAGGCCGCCGCGGCGACGCCACCCGCGGTCGTGACCGCGATCACCGCCCACCCGACCGGCGTGAGCGCGCCCAGCCAACGGGCCGCCGCGTCGTAACCGGGCAGAGCCCGCACGCGTTCGCCCATGGCACGCCACGCGCCGTTGAGAAGTCGACGTAGTTTCTTCACGCGAACATCACTCCGGACGGCATTCGCCGATGAGGTAGGACCCTTGCTTGAAGGCATCCTCGCTGTCTGCCTGGGTGGTCAGGCGCGTCCAGATCGGGCCCGCACCATCCACACGCACCCACTCCGTGCCGTTCGTGCGGTCGTTGCGCACGGGGCACACGTGCGGCTCCGAGGAACTCGACCAGCCCGGCGCGCTCAGCGTGAACGTGTGGCACGAGGCCGGGTTGAACCCGTGCTCGTCGCCGCGGCAGGTCTGCACCCACTGAGCGCTCACGTCGAGCTTCGTCACGGAGTCCGGATGCTGGCTCATCGTCTTCGAGCCCTGCGCGTTTTCCGCGGTGACACTCGCCCGGTACCGTTTGCCCTGCTCCAGGTTCGAGAACGTCACCTCCGTGGCGTTACCGGACACGGGCTTCGTCTCGCTACCCAGGGTCACGTAAATCGTGCTGACCGCCGGGTTTGCGCCGATGGGATCCCACTGCACCGTCAGGCTCGTCGAATTGACGTTCGTGATTCTCACGCCCACCTCCGAGGGCACACCCGTCGCCGTACCCGTCGCCGCAACGACGGGAGAGACAGCCAGCGTGTTGTTCAAACCGATGCCCGTCTGGCAGAAGTAGTACGTCGTTGGCGCCCACCCGTTAGAGGGCACGATCGTGCCATCACTAATCGGCTGGCCGCTGCCACACCCGTTCTCGCTGGAGGAGTAGCGCAACGTCAGGTCGGAGGCATCGAAGCCTCGGCCCGTCGCAATCGACAGCCCGCTCACCCTCAGCTCACCCGGCGTGTTCGTTCCCGACAGGGTCGGGGCAGAAATCGGCGCGGGGGTCGTCGCAATCGAAACCTGCGCGTAACCGGCGCCGGCCTGGTCGCCGTCCGAGTTCGTCAGCACGACCGACACCGGTACCCCGCGACCGGTCTGCACGCCCGACAGCGTCACAGACGTCTGGCCCGGCCCAGCCGTTTCGGTCACGCCACCAGCCGTGACCGTGGTGGGACCCCAGCCTCGACCATTGGAATTGCCCAGCGACCACGAGACCTCAACCGTCGCGCGGTTCGGGTCCGAACCCGCACCCACCGGCACTGCCGACACGTTACCCGCCGGATCGGGGGCGCCGTGCGGGTAGCTCGCCGTCGGCGAGGACGGCGGCGAAGGTGTCTCCGCATTGTTCAGCGCCTGAACGGACACCGAGTACAGCTCACCGTTCTTCAATCCGCCGATCCGGATCGAGTTCTCAGAGCCCGACACCGACTGCGAGATCGGCTGGCCACCCGACGGCAAATTAACGAACACCATGTACGTGTGGATCGCAGACCCCGAGTTATTGGGCTTCACCCACGAGATATCGAGGGCACCATCGACACCCACGACCGTGGGTGCCGCCATCTGCTCGGGCGCCGCGTCGATCAGCACCTCAGCCGATGCGGTCGACGGATCCGAATCCCCGGCCTCGTTGTGCGCGACGACCGTGAAGGAGTGCTTCACGCCGTTCTCCAGGCCCGTGACCTGGACGCCCGGATCGCGCGTCGTGAAGGTCCGGCCGCTGTTCCTATCGGTGATCGTGTAGCCCGAAATCGTGCCGCCGTTCGCGGCGCCCGGCTGGAAACTCACGAACGCCGTGCCTGCCCCCATCGGGGTCACCGACACGTTCTGGGGCGGATCGGGACGGTCCAGGACCTTCACGATGACGCGGCCCTGCACGATGCGATCAGGGTCATTCGTCGCATCCATGACGCGGTACACAACGATCATGTCGCCGTGGAAGCCCGCCTTGGGCGTCACCGACAGAACATTCCCGTCGCCGGAGGCCGTTCCCTGCCCCACGTGAACAGACGCGTCGAGGACGACGAGCGGCTCCGTAAACGGGTTCGTCGTGTACTCCGCCAGATTCACGTTCGCAGTCTGACCAGCGTTGACCTTGATGCGCGCGTCCGTCGTCGTCACGAGGGGTTTCGAGGACTTCACGATCGTCACCGGAATATCGGCATTGACCGCGCCCGAACCGTCATCGACGCTGACCGTGATCGCGCCGACCGGCCCCTTCGGCTGGTCCTTCTTGCCGGTCACCGTCAGATTGAAGCCGTCCAGGGACACGTCGACGCCACCGGGGGCCTTGACCACGGCGTACGTGAAGGAACCCTTCGCCTGATCGTCCGGGTCATCCACCATCTGCGTGAGATCCACCGTCACGGCCTCACCCTGTCCCACGAGGATCGGGGTCGGGGTCAGACGCGGCGGTAGGTTCCTGGCCGGCTGGATCGTCACCGGGATCGTCAGCGTCGAGGACAGGGCCGAGGCATCGTCCGACGCGCCGTCACGCACCGTGAAAGACAATGACGCCTTGCCGGACGCCGTGTCGGGAGCGCTCACCACGAGGTGCGTCGAATCCTGCAGGGACACCGAATCCAGGCCTCCGTTGAACTTCACCGAGGCCGCGTCCGTAATGATCGGGGAACGCGAATGATCGCGCACGAGCACGTAGTCGCCGATATCGAGGGTCGCCGACGAACCCGCGCGGATCGCCACCGGAATACGCGTCATATCCAGGCGCGGGGCCAGCAGGTCGGTACCCGGGACGGTCACGACCGCGCTCGCGCTCAGGCCGTCGGGATCCGTCACTGTGTAGACGACGAGGCGACGACGCGCATCCGGGGAAATTGACAGGTTCTGCCCCGACACGCTCACGCCCGAGCCCTGGGCCGACACCGTCAGCGCAGCCGTCGTCCCATCCGGGTCCTCGTCATTGACGAGGACGGGAACGCTCACGGGCTTCGAATCGGCGGGTAGGTCCGCGACAGACACGACGTCGTCGCGGGCAATCGGGGCGCGCAGCGGCGCATCAGCATCCACCGTCACCGTCAACTGCCCTTGCGCGCGTCCGCCTCGTCCATCCTGAATCTGGTAGGCAACGACGAACACGCCATCGGCTGCGGGGGCCTTGACCGTCACCGCATCCTGCGCCACGGTGACGGTAGCTGCGGGATCCGACACCGACACGGTCGCCGGGTCCGTATCGACCGACAGGGCGTCACCATCCGCATCCAAGTCGTTGCTCAGGACGTTGACACTCACCTCGCGTCCCGGTCGAATCGTCACCGAGTCAGGCACGGCCGTCGGGTTGTGGTTCTGCGATCCCGGGGGTGCAATACCAACGCGCACGCGGGCGCGCCCCTGCACGCCGAGGCGGTCCTCGACAATGTAGGAGAACGTGTCCGTACCGGTCGCGTTGTCGGAGGGCGTGTACTCCAGCCACTCCGTACCCAGCACGACGCTGCCCTTGGCGGGCGGCTGGTCAATGCCGACCAGAGCGACCGAGTCGCCGTCCGGGTCGATGCCGGTGAGCGGCACGGGGATGCGCGTCATTTGCCCCTGAACGGCCCACGCGCTCAGCGCCTTGGGCACGGGGGCGCTATTCGCGTCGGAAGCTGCCACGACCTCGAACGTCACGGTCGACGTCGCGCGGTTACCCACCGAATCAACGACCGTGTATGCCACGCGCACGACGCCGGGCTCAGTACCCGCAGCCAAGCGCACCTGGTTGCCGGTCACGAAGACCGTGCCCAGCTCGCCACCCGACATGACCTGCACGCCCGGGTCAACGTTCAGCGACAGACCGATCGGCGACCGGTCATTCGACAGGACAGCAACCGAACCAATGTCGCCCGCGCGTACCTTGGCGGTATCAGGATTCGCCTCGGGCGGCGTTTCCTCGCTCTGGGCCTCCGTCGGGATGACGCTCACCTGAGCGGTAGCGGAACCCGCGCCGTTGGACACCGTGTATGTAAACGCGGTGACGTCGCTCAAGCCCGCAGGTGACGTAATGCGCAGCAAGTGACGCTCAATGAGGGTTACTTCGAGGCCAGAGTTCGCGGGCACGTCAATCGATTGGACGACGAGCACGCCACCCGACGGGTCCGTGTCATTCGCCAGCGGCGCAATCAGCGAAGCGCCACCGCTGGGCAAAACCGCCAGGTCATCCTCGGCGATCGGCACCGCATTCGTATCGTCCGCGACCACGTCGACGCGGATGACGCCGACAGTCGTTGACGGTCCGTCGGAAATCGTGTAGGTGAACTGGAAGGAGCCCGGAACCGACCCCGTGAACGTCAGCGTGCCGCGCGACAGGTCGGCGCTCACAGACGTACCCGCCGGTGGCGTGCCCGCAGCAACGAGGTTCAGCGTATCCCCATTGGGGTCGGTGTCGTTCTCGACCGGGTCGATCGTCAGCGGCTCGCCCACGCGTGCCACGTAAAAGTCCGCGCGCGCAATGGGCGGCACGTTGCCGTTCTCCTGCACGCTCACCTGCAGCTCGCCCGCGGTCTCCGCGTGCCCGTCCGACATGGTGACGGCGATTGCCTTGACGCCCGCGCCGGAACCCAGGTCGCGGATCTGAACTGTCCCGTCCTCAGAGAACTGCACGGCCATGCCATCGGGAGCCGTCGCCGACTTCAGGTAGAACTGGTCTCCATCGGGATCAATCCAGTCCGACAGCAGGTTGTACTCCACCTGCGCGTTCGCGCCAACCTTGACAACCGGGTGCTTGAGCTGGCGCGGACCCTCGTTCTGGCTCCACGGGTGAATCGTCACATTCACCGTCGCCGTCGCACCCGCGAGGCCGTCCGAGGCCTCGTACGTGAAGGACGTCGACCCGCTCGTCATAGACTCCGGAATGTCCGTGATCTGTAGGGCGCGCCCGCCCCTCGTGCGCACGACCGTCCCGAACTCCGGATTCGTCAGGGCGCGCGCCGTCAGCACGTCGCCGTCATCATCCGAGTCGTTGTCGAGGACCGGCAGGAGCGTCGAACGACCCGGGCGGATGCCAAAGTCGTCGTCGACGGCCTCGGGCGGAGTGTTCTTGTCGTTGTGCTCCGGCTCGGAGACCTGCTCGCGATCATCGGGAGTCGGAGTATCTTCTTCCTCCTGCTCCTCGGTGGGGATCTGATCCCAGTTGTCGACAACAACCATGTTCTTGTCCGGCAGCCACAGCGTGCCCGTCGACACATCATTGAGGACGATGCGCGTGCGGTTCGTCCGGAAAACAGCGGACGTGGCCTCGGCGAGCGTAGGCACAGTCTGCGCCTGGTTGCGCGTCGAATCCGTGCAGGTGCGCACGAAGGCGCCCGAACCCGCCCACGCGCCGTAGGAGCAGCCGCCGTGGAAAACCGGGGGTGCGGGTGTGCCCTTCTGACCGCCGTCCGAGGCCGGCTGGCGGTCCACCGACTTGCCGTTCAGGGAGACGGCCACGAGCTCGGCATCGGTGGCCAGCAGGACGGAGGACGCATCGTCGCCGGGGGCCTGCAGGACCGCGCCGGTCACGTGCTCCTCGGCGAGGTCGCGTACCTTGCCGCCGGGCAACACCAGCTTGTTACCGGCCTGGTCGTAGATGACGGGCTTGTCACCGACCGCGGTGATCGTCGGTATTCCGGCCGGGGTGAAATCCTTGATCTCCGTGGTCTTTGCACGCCAAGCCTGGCCCTCTCGCGTGAGCGTGACCAGCTTGGAGGACCCGGGAGAGTATGCGAAGACCGTCCCCGCGAGCGACACCGCGACGACCCCGTCACTCAGGTCGTTCGCGATTGCATCCTCGCGCACGAGCGACATGGAAGCCGGTTCGTTGGCATCACCCACCCACAGCAGGCCCTCGTTGGGGTCGAGGACGGCCAACACGGACCCGCCCTGGACCTGGACCGCGTTCTCGGGCAGCGTGATCGCCTGGCCCAGCGAGAAGGACGTGGAGCGCACGGGCGTAACCGTACGGCCCACTGTTTCCCCCAGCGTCACGTCGCCGCCGGCCTGCCCAATGTCGAAGGACGCGGACTTGACCGAGACCGTGCCGTCGAGCATGAGCGCGTCGTAGTTGAGGTGGCCCAGGAGCTTACGATCCTGGTTCGTCACCCAAATGCCACCGTCATCGACGCTGACCTGGGTGACCTCGACGCCGCGGTAGACCACCGCGAGGACGCACAGCATCACGGACACCAGCAGGACGGCGATTGCGGGTATCCGCTTCGACCAGGTGTTTCGCGTTCGACGCGCCTTGTTCATGTCGCTTCCTCAGTCTTCATGTGCGCACTGTTGTGGGGCGGTATCTGTATCCGCGTGGCCATGGTGAGCCATTCCAAGGATACACACCGACCAACCCTATGGATAAACGCCCGAGACAACAACAGGTACTGAATAAGTTCAAACGCCTGGTGACTCGTTCGCGCCGCGTTCACGCGCTTCCCGGGCGCACGAGAACCTGACCACAGCGACGTATTTGGATGCTCGTTCTCGTTCGACGAGGCCGGAGAGCCAGACCCTTACCTCCGCGGGCCCTCCGCGCTCGGCTCGCGTCGTTGTGCCCCCTTCGGCGCGCACACCTGCGGCCTTCTTCGCGCGCGCGGACCGCAGATGAGGGTGGGTCGGGTTACGGTGAGTGCATGGCGAAAGAGAAGATCACGTACCGCTGCTCCGACTGCGGCTGGACCTCCCCCAAGTGGGTGGGCCAGTGCCGCGAGTGCGGGGCGTGGGGCACGGTCGACCAGGCCGGCGAGGTCACGGGGGGCGCGCGCACGGCGGCCGCCACCCCACGGCGTCCCGCGCTGCCCATCGGCGAGGTCGACGGCGAGCGCGCCTCGTCGCGTTCGACGGGCGTGGGCGAGCTGGACCGGGTCCTCGGCGGCGGGATCGTGCCCGGCGCGGTGATCCTCCTGGCGGGTGAGCCCGGCGTCGGCAAGTCGACGCTGCTGCTGGACGTGGCAGCCAAGGCCGCGCGCACGGCGGCCGCGGGCGGGCGCGGACCCGTCCTGTACGTCACTGGCGAGGAGTCGGCGGCGCAGGTGCGCGGGCGCGCGGAGCGCATCGGCGCGCTCGAGCCGAACCTCCTCATCGCGGACGAGACAGAGCTCGGCGTCGTCCTCGGCCACGTCGAGGCTTCGCGCCCCTCCCTGCTGATCGTCGACTCCGTGCAGACCATCTCCTCCTCCCAGGTCGAGGGCGGGGCGGGCGGCGTCGCGCAGGTGCGCGCGGTCGCGGCCTCGCTGATCCGCGTCGCCAAGGAGTCCGACCTGCCCACCCTGCTCGTCGGCCACGTGACGAAGGACGGCGGGATCGCGGGCCCGCGCGTCCTCGAGCACCTCGTGGACGTCGTCTGCCAGTTCGAGGGCGACCGCCATTCGCGCCTGCGCCTGCTGCGCGCGGTGAAAAACCGTTACGGCCCCACGGACGAGGTCGGCTGCTTCGAACTGACCGACTCGGGGATCTACGGCCTCGCCGACCCGTCCGGCCTGTTCCTGTCGCGCACGACGCGCGGCGTGCCCGGCACGTGCGCGGCCGTCTCCCTGGAAGGGCGCCGCCCGCTGCCCACGGAGATCCAGTCGCTCGTCGCTCCCTCCTCGGGCGGCTCGCCTCGGCGTACCACGTCGGGCGTGGACCACGCGCGCGTCGCCATGATCCTCGCGGTCCTGCAGGCCCGCATCGGCGCGGACACGTCGGGGGCGGACGTCTACGTGTCCACGGTGGGAGGCGCCCGCACGGTCGAGCCGGCGATCGACCTGGCGATGGCCATCTCGATCGTGTCCTCACTCAAGGGCGTTCCACCTCGCCCGGACCTCGTGGCGGTCGGCGAAATCTCCCTGACGGGCGAGGTTCGGGCGTGCACGGGCACTCAACGTCGCCTCGCCGAGGCCGCACGGCTGGGATTTGCCGCCGCCATCGTCCCCGCTCAGGGCAGCGAGGATCTCACGGGCGTCGACGGCATCACCGTCTTTACTGTGTCGGATCTGGCGACGGCGATTCGCGTCGCTTTCCCGGCAGACTCGCAATAATAGATATCAAACCTACTCGTCTGGGAGGAAACCACATTGACGTCCGATGCAGCGATCCTTCGCGAGGCACTGCGCGCAGTCGCGCCCGGTACGCCATTGCGAGAAGGACTGGAACGAATCCAGCGCTCCCACACAGGCGCCCTCATCGTCCTGGGATATACGCCCGAGGTGCAGGCCATCTGCTCGGGCGGCTTCGACCTCGACGTGGCATTCACTGCGGCGCGCCTGCGCGAGCTGTGCAAGATGGACGGCGCCGTCATCATCGACCCCAACCTGTGGCGCATCCGCAAGGCCAACGTGCAGCTCTTCCCGGATCCCACGATCCCCACCGACGAGTCCGGCATGCGCCACCGCACCGCGCAGCGCACCGCACGTCAGACCCACCTGCCGGTCCTGTCCCTGTCCGCGTCGATGCGCATGATCTCCATCTACGTGGGCACCGAGCACCGCCTGGTGGAAGAGCCCGAGGCCCTGCTCTCGCGCGCCAACCTGGCGGTGGACACGCTCGACCGCTACAGCCAGCGCCTCGACGAGGTCCTACAGACCCTCACCATCCTCGAGATGCGCGACAGCGCGACCGTGCGCGACGTCGCCACCGTCATGCAGCGCATGGAGATGATCCGACGCATCACCTCCGAAATCACGGAATACCTGGAGGAACTCGGATCCGAGGGGCGCCTGCTGGCCCTGCAGGTCGAGGACCTCGTGCGCGGCTCCGCGTCCGAGCGGGCCCTCGTCATGCGCGACTACATCCGCGACCCCGACGACGTCGCCCGCGTCGAGGCCGAACTGTCCTCCCTCGGGTCGGAACGCATCGTGGACCTCACCGCGATCGCGAACATCCTCGGGCTGGACGTGTACGAGGTCGCGGACCTGGACCGCGAGATCACGCCGCGCGGCGTGCGCGCCCTCTCCCTGGTCCCCCACCTGTCGTGGGGCGCCATCAAGGAGGTCTCCGCGCACATCACGACGCTGCCCGCACTGCGCGCAGCCACCACCGAGGAACTGGAAGCCATCGAGGGTATCGGCCCCTACCGTGCCAAGCTCATCACCGAGAACCTGGCGCACCAAGCGCAGGCGGTCAGCTCCGGCCTCGTCGGCTGGTAGGCGCTAGCGGCCCGACTGGGTTCCCGACTGCGGGCCGGACTGAGCTCCCGACTGCGGGGCGGGCGCGGGGGTCACGTCGACCACGGTCGAACCGACCTCGCGCGTACCCATGGTGACCGCGACCTTGTAGGTCCCGGCAGACGCAGCACTCGCTCCACCCGCGGGTGTCGTGCAGCCGTTCGTGTACACGTAGCCGTCCCAGCGCAGCGCGCCGGTCCACGTGGCGCCCGGGCGCAGCAGCAGGGTCGTCGACGACTGCTGCTCCTCGCCACACTTCGCCGAGTTGTAGACCTGCAGGTCACCCGTCGAAATCTGCAGGCCGAAGTGGGACAGGGACGTCGAGCAGGCGACGGAACCGCGGTTTTCGAGCGTGAGGGTCACGGGCATCGCCGAGCCGGACGAGGTCGTGGACGCCTTCGCGGTGACCGTGATGTCGCGGTCCAGGCAGGTGGGAATGTCGATCGTCGTGCCGTCGGTGAGCAGGCCGTCGGCCGTCGCCTCCTGGCCGCCCTTCAGCGTGTAGCCGGACGCGTCCACCGCGCCGGACTGAACAGCAGATTGGGGGCTGGACTGCGGGGTGGGATCGGCGCTGACGGCTCCAATGATCGCGCGGACCATAGCGACAATGCCCCACACGAGAAGCGCGAGGATGAGGATCAGGCCGAGGCCCGTGATAATGCGCCGCGGCCACAGGTTGACCGGCGGACGGCCGCCGCCCGACGACTTCTTCTGAGCGGGCCTCTTCGCGCCGGAGGGGCGCTGGGCAGCGCCTGTACGCCCCCGCTTCACGGACGCCGAGGCCTTCGACGAGGCCGGACGAGCAGCAGATGCGCGGCTGCCGGCTGCGGCGCGGGACGCGCGATCACCTGTGCGACCACTGGCGCCTCCCGACGTACTACGCCTGGAGGTGGGTCGCCTGGGGGAATTCTTACGCTGGTCAGCCACGCATCCACGATACCGGGCATGGCGCGCCGGATACGGCTAACGCTCGGGACGGGGGCGACTTTCACACGCGGCGCGCGGCGCGCGGGGCTACGACGAGCGGGCGATCAGGCGGCCGCGCTGCGCTTAGAGGACGTCGATCCCTCGTCGTCGGGGTTGATGATGCACCAGCGTTCGATGGCGATCGCGATGATGGTCCACACGATGCCGACGAGGCCAGACAGGCCCGCCCCGATCGCGTTGGCCGCCATCGCGGGGGCTTCGAGCTGCGTGAGGGACACGGCCATCACGCCGATGAGAATTCCGGTCAGGCCGGAGCCGACGAGGGCGCTCGTGCGCGCGAAAACCGCGACGCGCATCGCGCCGATCGCATCGATCCACGTGTCCTTGCCCGCGCGCAGGCGGCGCACCGCCAGGCCGGACCAGATGAGGCAGGCCGTGGCAATCGCAAAGATGACCGCGGGTCCCGGGGTGACGATCAACGGGGTGCCGCCCTGGCGCATGTGCGCGAGGAATCCGAGGAAGCTCAGGCCGGCGGCCACGAGGCCCACCGCCGCCACCCACACGATCGACACGGGTTTCATTTAGCGCCTCTTGACGATCGGGATCGCTCCGGTCATCGTGGGCCGCACAACGACGCGACGCAGGATGCCGGTCTGGGTGGCCTCGTCCTCGGGGATGGGGCCGACGGGGGTGTTGTCGGGCAGCCCGGGGGCGAGGATCGTCGAGCGCCCGTCGGCGTGGACGGTGGCTTTGGGGGGCTCGTCGTCGTGGCCGAGGCCGGAGCGGTCGTCAACGACGCGCACGTCGTGTGCGGAGCTAACGGAGAAGTTCCAGTCCGGTAGCGCGATCGCCGAACGCGTTTCCTCCCGCTTGGGCTCAAAGACGGGGACCCAGCGGGGTTTTTCGGTGCCGCTCGGCTTGTAGGTGCCCGTGCCGATCTTGCGGGTCATGCGCCCGGCCGCGGAATCCGCGGGCACGGAGGAGACCGGGTGCCAGGAGGGGCGCGACGAGGCGCGATCTGCGCGGTGACGGCGTTCGCGCTGGGGCGGAGCCTCCTGAGAGGACGCCTCGTGGACGGGCGCGCTGTCCTGCGCGGGCTCACTGTCCGTGGAGGGCGCGCTGTCCGTAGTGGGCGCGTTTTCCTGCGCGGGCGCGGCGGGTACCTGGACGCCAGCTGCCGCCTCGGCGGGGGCAAAGCGCGACGCATCGCCTGCCGACAGGGCTGTATCTGCCGTCTGCTCGGCCGCGAGCTGGGCGGGGGTCTGCGGCTGCGGGATCGGTGCAGCGTCGAGCGCAACCGCTTCCTCGCTGCTCATCTCCTGCGGAGCGGGCGTCACCTCGGGCGCAGGCACGGCCTCGGGGGCCCACGCCGCGTGCGGGGCCGCGGCCTCGGGCGACGGCGCACCTGCGGGAGCCGACACAGTGTGAGGAGCGGGCGCAGGCGTCGGCGCGGGCGGGACCGAGGCCTCGATCGCGCCGGAGAAGGGGGCATCGGCCGCGGGCACACCCGGGCGGGTCACGAGGTTGTCGACCTGGCTGATTTCGCCGGTCAGGGCCTCGATGAGCTCGCGCATGTCGGCGCTGGCCTGCTCGGCGCGCTGGGCCAGGAGCTGGTCCGAGTCGGCCATGACGGCCGCCGGATCTTCGAGCCAGTCGTCGACGGCGTCGATGATGCCCTCGCGGTCGGGGGTGTGGGCCAGCAGGTCGGACACGCGGCCCACGCCCTCGAGAATCGCGTCGGGGTCGCACAGGAGCCAGGGCGCCAGGACGAAGGCGCGTTCCTTGGCGCGCGGGTGCGGCAGGGTGAGGACCGGGTCGGCGGAGGCCAGACCCTCGATCTGAATGATGTCGATGTCGACGGTGCGCGCGCCCCAGCGCTCGTGGCGTTCGCGCCCCAGCTCGCGCTCGATGCGGCTGGTCTGAGCGAAGAGCTCGTCGGGGCTCGCGATCGCGGAGCCGATGACGACGGCGTTCCAATAGTCCGGCTGGGGGGCCTGACCGGGCGCGAGCACCGGCTTCGTGCGCATGATCGGCGAGACGTCCTCGATCTGGAAGCCCTCCATGTAGGACAGGGCCTCGACCGTGTGCATGAGCGTGACGGGCACGTCCCCGAGGTTGCCGCCGATCGCCAGGACCACGCGACGCGAGCGCAGGTGCGCCGGTCGGGAGGTGTCCTCCTCGCGCGCTGCCTCGGCGGCGTGCACGGCGCGGCGCGACGGGAGCGCCTCGCGGTGCTCCTGCTGCGCGGGGCTGGGCGCCTGAGCGCGGCCATAGGCCTCGATCTCGCCGGTGAGGACCGAGCCATCCTCGGCCTCGTAGATGCCCTTGAGGGACAGCGACAGCGGCATCGCGTCAGTCTCACCCGCGCGCACGGTCACCGACACGTCCGCGAAGGGGTGGTCGATGGGGGCGTCGGGCTTGTGGACGGTCACCTCAGTGCCGACGACGCCCTCGTGGCTCATGACGCGCGCGGCGATGGTCTCAGCGAGGGTTTCAATCAGGTCAACGGCGGTGCCGGTGAGAACCGCCATGGCCTCGTCGGCGATATCCGCGTAGGAGACGGTGGCGGCGATGTCATCGGTGGCACCCGCGGTCTCGACCCACATGACGATGTCTGCGCTGAAGCGCTGGTCGCGGGCGCGCTCGAAGTCGTAGACGCCGTGATTGGCCATCGCCCCCAGTCCTTTGAGGGCGATGATGACGCGTCGGTTAGTCAACGTCGTTCTCCTTTCGGGCGATGGCTGCCACGGTGGCGGCTACGTCGTGGACCCGCACGGCCCACGCGCCTGATGCCGCGCAGTAGGCGGCGATGGCCGCGCTGTCGGCGTCCACGTCGCCCCCGAGGGCCTTGACGAAACGCTTGCGAGAAGCGCCGACGAGGACGGGATAACCGCCCTCCAGGAAGCGCGGCAGTTCGCGCAGGATCTGCCAGCACTGGTCGCCCGTCAGCGAGAAGCCGAGGCCCGGGTCGATGACAATTTTATCAGCTGTCACACCAGCATCAATAGCGTCTTGAACCTGGGACCCCACGCGCTCGATGAGCGTGCCCACGAGGTCCTCCCCGTAGTCGAAGTGTTCCCCCGGCATACCCGGCAGCGCGCGATAGTGCTGAACGACGTACGCGCAGCCCGAGGCGGCGACCGCCGCATTCATCTCGGGATCCCAGCGCCCGCCGCTCACATCGTTGATAATCGCCGCACCGGCGCGCGCGGCCTCGCGGGCAGTCGCCGCGTGCAACGTATCCACGGACACGACGACGCCCTCGGCAGCCAAGGCCTCGACGACCGCGCCGATGCGCGCCCACTCCTCGTCCGCTCCGATACGCGTCGAATTCGGCCGCGTCGACTCCCCGCCGACGTCGATCAGGTCCGCGCCCGCGGCCACCATCTCGCGCGCATGGCGCAGCGCCGCGGCCACGTCCGCGTAGCGTCCCCCATCCGAGAAGGAATCGGGGGTGACGTTGAGGATGCCCATGACCGCCGTGCGCCCGCCGGGCAGGGCCAGCCCGCCCGGCAGTGCCAGGGACGGGACCGGGAACGAGGCCGGGGCGGCGGGCAGGGGCAGGGCACTCATGTCATCGGCTCCCAGACAGGACGAGGGCCATCATTTCGGCGCGGGTCGCCCCGTCGCTCATGATGCCGCGCAACGCGCTGGTCACGGTCGACGAGCCCGGCTTGGAGATACCGCGCATCGACATGCACATGTGCTCGGCCTCGATGACGACGATGACGCCCTGAGGGTCCAGGATCTCGTCGATCGCGTCGGCCACCTGGGCGGTCAAGCGCTCCTGGACCTGGGGGCGGCGCGCGTAGCCCTCGACGACGCGCGCCAGCTTGGACAGGCCCGTCACGACGCCGCCGCGCGGGATGTAGCCCACGTGGGCGCGGCCGTAGAAGGGCAGCAGGTGGTGCTCGCACACCGAGAAGAAGGTGATGTCGCGGACCAGGACGAGCTCGTCGGTGCCCGCGTGGAACTGCGTGCGCAGGTGCTCACGCGGGTCCTCGGTCAGGCCCTTGCACATCTCGCGCCACGCGCGCGCCATGCGATCGGGCGTGCCGACCAGGCCCTCGCGCTCGGGGTCCTCACCGATCGCGACGAGCAGGTCGCGCGACGCCTTCTCGACGCCTGCGGGATCGTAGGTCACTCCTGCTCCTCTTCCACGCCCGAGGCGCCGATGGCGTCAGTCGGCGACACGTCGATTCCCTGCACGGGAACGGACGTCCACTCGTCCTCGGCCTTGATGCCGACCGGGTGACCCAAAACCACGCCGGGGACGGCCGCGTCGGACTGGTAGTTCCACACGGGACGCTCGGGGGCCTTGATGACGTCCTGGAAAATCTCGCGCAACTGCGCCTCGTCGAGGGTCTCCTCCTCGAGCAGGCGGGAAGCCAGCGTGTCGAGAACACTGCGGTTTTCCGACAGGATGCGCCACGCCTCGCGCATCGCGTTGTCGAGGAGGCGACGCACCTCCTCGTCGATGATCGCGGCGGTCTCATCGGAGAAGGAACGCGGAGCCTCGCCGGACCCGTGCCCAAAGGCCTCGGTGTCGGCGTCGCCGAGCTTGACCATGCCGATGCGGTCGCTCATGCCGTAGTCGGTGACCATCGCGCGGGCCGTCTTCGTGGCCTGCTGAATGTCGTTGGCGGGGCCCGTCGACGGATCGCGGAACACGATCTCTTCGGCGACGCGACCACCCATGCCGTACACCAGGTCGTCGAGGAGCTGGTTACGGGTCTTGTTGAAACGGTCCTCGGTGGGCATGACCATCGTGTAGCCCAGCGCGCGGCCGCGCGGCAGGATCGTCACCTTCGTGACCGGATCCGTGTAGTTCAGGGCGGCGGCAGCCAGGGCGTGGCCCGCCTCGTGGTACGCGGTCACGGCCTTGTCGTGGTCGTTCATGACGCGGGTGCGCTTCTGCGGGCCGGCGATCACGCGGTCGATGGCCTCGTCGATGGCGCGCTCGTCGATGAACTGCATGTTCGAGCGCGCGGTGAGCAGCGCGGCCTCGTTGAGGACGTTCGCCAGGTCCGCGCCCGTGAAGCCGGGCGTGCGCTTGGCGATCTGACGCAGGTCCACCTGCGCGGTGAGCGGCTTACCCTGCGCGTGGACCTTGAGGATCGCCTCGCGGCCCTTCAGGTCGGGGGCCTCGACGGCGATCTGGCGGTCGAAACGCCCCGGGCGCAGCAGCGCCGGGTCGAGGATATCGGGGCGGTTGGTCGCCGCGATCAGGATGATGTTGGCGCGCTCGTCGAAGCCGTCCATCTCCACGAGGAGCTGGTTGAGCGTCTGCTCGCGCTCGTCGTTGCCACCGCCGATGCCGCTGCCGCGGTGGCGACCCACGGCGTCGATCTCGTCGACGAAGATGATGGCCGGCGCGTTCTTCTTCGCGCGCTCGAAAAGCTCGCGTACACGCGAGGCACCCACGCCAACGTACAGCTCCATGAACTCCGAACCGGAGATCGAGAAGAAGGGGGCATTCGCCTCCCCGGCCACGGCCTTGGCGAGGAGCGTCTTACCGGTTCCGGGAGGACCGTAGAGCAGGACGCCGCGCGGGATGCGCGCACCCACCTTGTGGAACTTGTCCGGGGACGCCAGGAACTCGCGGATCTCCTCGAGTTCCTCCACGGCCTCGTCCTCACCGGCGACGTCCGCGAAGGTCACGTCCGGGCGTTCCTGGTTGAATTCCTTGGCGCGCGACTGGGTGAAGCCACCCATCATGCGCGAGCCCGACATGGAACGCATGACGAAGTAGAACGCGCCCATGAGGATCAGCAGCGGAATCAGCAGCTGAATGATCGCGCCGAGGGCACCGGACTGCGGGCGCACCGCGTTCCACCCCTTGGCGGGTGCCTTGTCGGCCACCGTGTCCAAGATGTCCTTGGTCTGCACGTAGGAGTACGTGAAGTACACGCGCTTACCCAGATCGACGGTCTTGTCGTCGCCGCCGGTGGACTGGTGGACGTAGTTCTCCGTGAGCGTCAGATTCACCTGCTGGGTGCCCTCGTTGAGGACCACCTGCTCCACCGTGTCACCCGAGATGAGCGCCAGGCCCTCCGAGGTCGTCACTGCACGCGGTTGGTTCGTCTGCCAGAGGAACCAGCCGCCCACGAGCAGCACGATGAGCGGAACCAGCACCCACCCCAGGCTGGGGCGTTTGTTCTTGATCTTCTCGTTCACGGGCATCCCTTACAGGTAGGCGTTCTCAGTTGGTGTAGACGTGCGGCTGCAGCGTGCCGACGAAGGGCATGTTGCGGTACTTCTCGGCGTAATCCAGGCCGTAACCGACGACGAACTCGTCGGGAATATCGAAGCCCACGTAGGCGACGTCCACGTCGACCTTCGCGGCCTCGGGCTTACGCAGGGCGGTCGCGATCTTGACGGAGGCGGCGCCACGTCCGAGCAGGTTCGCCTGCAGCCACGACAGCGTCAGGCCCGAATCGATGATGTCCTCGACGATCAGCACGTGGCGTCCGGCGACGTCCTGGTCGAGGTCCTTCAGGATGCGCACGACGCCCGAGGTCTTGGTACCCGAACCGTAGGAGGACACGGCCATCCAGTCCATCTCGAGGGGGGTGTGCAGCTTGCGGGACAGGTCCGCCATCACCATGACGGCACCGCGCAGAACGCCGACGAGCAGCAGGTCTTCACCCGCGTAGTCGCGGTCGATCTGTTCGGCCATTTCGGCGAGCCGACGGTCCATATCCTCGGCGGTGACCAGGATTTCCTTCAGGTCGTTTCCCATGTCGGTGGCGTCCACCGTGTCCTCTTTTCGTATCGATGCTACGCGAGCGATTCCACTATAAGCGTGCCATACAAACGCTCGCCTGTACCAGGAAGGATGAGATTCTCACTGTCAGCGCAACATCCTGTGATCGCGCAGTGGGTGCCGGGCCGCTCTCGGGGGCGTCTCTCGCGGCTTGTTGTTGCCCCTGAGCGGGGTCTGTTTCCGGCGGTGCGCCTCTCTCGCGCGCGACGAAGACGATGCGCGCGCGGGCTCCGTGTCCAACGCGCGATGCGCTCCCCCCGGGCAGGTCGATAGGCCCCTGCCCCCGCCACGCGACCACGAGGTCGTCGATGGCGTCCACGTGAGCACTGGACAGCGCTCGGATTCCCGCCGCCTGAGCCGCCTTGCGCAGGGCGCGCGTGCGCACCGCCCGGGGAGCGCCGCGCAGGGACGCGACTGCGAGCGCCACGGGCGAGTCCGCGCCACCGGGGTCTGTGTCGTCGGCGACGCGAGCGGCGGCGACCCGCGCGGCGGCGGTGAGTGCGCGCGCTCGGTCGATGAGGGCGTCGTCGTCCTCGGCGCACAGGGCGGCGGTGCGCGCCAGCGCGGGGACGGGATCGACACCCAGGGCCGAGGCCAGGGCCGGGATTGCCCCGTGCCGCAGGGCCGAGCGGCGCAGCGGGCTCCCGTCAGCGGCCCGCCAGGGGCCGTCGATGTCGTTCGTCGGGTCGTGCACCGGGGTGAGGCCCGCCTGGGCGCAGGCCTCCTGCGTATCTGTTCGCCGCAGCTTCAAGAGCGGGCGCAGCCACGTCACCCCGTCGTCGTCGCGCGAGAGAGGGGCGATGGCCCGCAGTGAGGAGGGGCCCGAGCCGCGCGCCAGGCGCAGCAGGACCGTCTCGGCTTGGTCGTCCATCGTGTGGCCGAGGAGGATCGGGGCGCCCTCGCGCACACCAGCCGCACGCAGGGCGGCGCGCCGCGCGTCGCGGGCCGCGCCCTCGGGGCCTCCCGGGCCGTCCACCGTCACGGTCTCGACAACGGCGCGCGCCCCCAGGGATGCCGCCAGATCCGCGACGCGACGAGCCTCCTCGGCGCTCCCCTCGCGCAGCCCATGGTCCACCGTCACCGTGACCACCGGGATCCCCGCGCGCGCCGCCACGTCAATCGTCGTCAGCGCCAACGCCAACGAATCCGCGCCACCCGACAGGCCGACGACGAGAGCGGGAGGGGCCCCGGCCTCGTCGATGAAGGAGGCCAGAGAAGCACGCACGGCGAGGGAGCAGGCGCGCAGGGGGCCGCGCGGGTTCGCCCCCACACGGCTCGAGGCGTCAGCGCACACGCGCCAGCCACGCGGACGGATCCGCGTACTCGGGAGCGGTCGGCAGCGCCTCGACGCCCGACAGGAGGCGGGCGATCGCGCCCTCGCGCACGACGGTGCGCGCGAAGCCCTCGGTCTGGGCCTGCAGCGCCTCGACCCCGGCCAGCGGCATGCCAGCCGCCGCGCACGCGCGCACCAGCGCCACCCCGCCGGCGTGCGCGCGGTGGGTGCGCAGCCACTGGATCGACGGCAGGTCGCGGGGCGTGAGGACCTCCATCTCGGCGGTGGGCAGCGCGTCCAGGAGCAGGACGATGCGCACGAGCTCGTCGCTGCGCTCGGGCAGCGCGCGCATCAGGTCAGCGATGTAGGGGACGAGGAAGGGGGCATGCGTCAAGTGGACGCCGCGCAGGCCCGTGCACAGGGACACCCACCGGCACCAGTCCGTCTGGTCGAGGGCGTAGCGCTGCGCGTCCGCGAGTACGTTGGGGGCCACGAGGATCCGACGCCCCGTGCGCACGTCCCAGATGCCCGTGGCGTCCTTGGCCAGGGCGCGCAGGATGACGGCTTCGGCCGCCAAGACGAGGGGTGTGCGCGTGTCCTCGAAGTTATCCAGGAGCGAGCCCACCGAGCGGATCAGCCCGCGCCGATCCACGACGATCGTCGAGGAGGCGGCGACCTGCGCGGAGGCCTCGGGCAGGGTGGAGAGCGCGGCGAGCCGACGGTCCGACCAGGCCACCGAACGACGCAGGCGCGCCACCACGGCGGAGGCACCCACGCGGGAGGCCGACGGACCCGCATACGACAGCGAGGCGAGAACTCCCGCGACGTCGCGCGGGCCAAACGGCATATCCATGGGCCTAGTCTAGCCCGGCCAGGCCCTCCTCGAAGGCGTCCAGGCGCCCGCGCGTGGCGTAGGCGCCCTCGGTGACGTGATCATGCCCGATCGACACGAGGAGGACGCGCCCACTCTGGGTCAAGACGGAGCCCGACAGGGAGGTGACCTCCTGGAGCGAACCCGTCTTGGCCTGCACGTTTCCCGCGGCCGGGGCCTCGGTCATGCGCTGGGAGAGCGTGCCCACGAGGCCCGCCCACGGCAGAAGGCGCATCGTGTCCGCGCCTGTTCCCTGCCCCGCGTACGAGGCCTTGAGGACGCCGACCAGCGTGTTGGCGCTGATCTTATCGTTGCTGGACAGGCCCGAGCAGTCCTCCAGGGTCAGCCCGTCCGTGGGGACACCGGCCTGCGTCAGGGCCTTGCGCACCGTGTCGGTCGCGCCCTCGTAGGTCGAGGGGGAACCGGCGGCGCGCGCGGCGAAGCGGCAGTATTGATCCGCGAGAGTGTTATCGGAGTGCGCGAGCATCCAGCGCAGCTGCTCCCCCATCGTCGCCGAGCTCACCGACGCGATAGTGGCCGCGCCCGCCGGACCGTCCCCGGCCTCGCCGAGCGTCGCCGTGATGCCGGCGGCACCCAGCGCCTGCGAGAAAACCTCGGCGACGCGACCAGGTGCGTCCGCGTAGAAAGCGTTAGCGCCCTCGTAGGTGCGCCCCGCGTCGATCGCCATCGGCCCAACGTGCCCCTCGTAGGAGCCGACCTCCTGCGCGTCCCACGACGCCAGGTGCGAAGCCCCGTCGAAGAGTGAGCCGCGCCAGTTCAGGGTCACCGAGGTGATGCCGCGCTGCTTCAGAGCCGCCGCCGCATCGTTCGCGAGGGTCTGCAGGCCCGCACGCCCCGACACCTCGACCTCGTCGGAGGTGCCGATGCCCAGGAGCAGGTCGCCCTCGGAGTCCAGGTAGAGAGTCTGGTTGTCGGTGCCCAGGAGCGCGCTCGTCGTCAGCGTCGCCGTCGGGTCCAGGTTCGCCAGCGCGGTGAAAGCCGTCAGCGTCTTCGTCGTCGACGCCGGCGTGTGAGCCCTCGACGCATCCGCGTCCAGCAGCACCTCGCCGGTCTGCGCGTCCACGACTGTGCCCCACGCCGTGTAACCGCCCTCGGCTGCGGCCGCCGCGACCGGTGCCCACAGAGCCTCCACGTCTGCGGCGCTCACCGGGGTTCCCGCGCCCTTCGCGTCGCCGGAAACCGGTGCCGCTTCAAGGGTCGAGGCCGTGGGAGCGTCCGCCGGAGTAGCCGCTTGCGGGGAGCAGCCCGAACCCACCAGCGCCGCCGTCGCCACGAGCGCGGCGCTAGCGCTTACAATTGCCCCCATAGACGTGCGATGCATGGATGTCCCTTCGTGGTTATTTCGGTAACTACACTACCTGTCCATGTGCCCACACAACCAACTGGACCCCCGAGTTTCGGGGCTGACGCGGAAGGCACGGCCATGGAATTTGACGTGACCATCGAGATCCCCAAGGGGAACCGAAACAAGTACGAGATTGACCACGAGACGGGTCGCATCCGCCTCGATCGCATGCTCTTCACCTCGACCCGCTACCCGGACGACTACGGTTTCATCGACGACACCCTGGGCGAGGACGGCGACCCGCTGGACGCCCTCGTCCTCCTCGAAGAGCCCACCTTCCCCGGCTGCGTGATCCGCTGCCGCGCGCTCGGCATGTTCCGCATGCGCGACGAGAAGGGCGGCGACGACAAGGTCCTGTGCGTTCCCGCCTCCGACCAGCGCGCCTCCTGGCGTACCGAGATCGAGGACGTGTCGGAGTTCCACCGCCTGGAAATCCAGCACTTCTTCGAGGTCTACAAGGACCTTGAGCCCGGCAAGAGCGTCGAGGGTGCCCACTGGGTGGGCCGCGAAGAGGCCGAGGCCGAAATTCGTCGCTCCTATGATCGCCTGAAGGAGCACGAAGGCCAGCACTGAGCTCACTGCTTGCGAGGGGGCCGCGCGGACGAGCGTCCGCGCGGCCCCCTCGTATACGTCAGACGGTCACGCGGGGCTCATTGCGGCGCTTCCCCTAACTGCCCACGTTCCTCGTTCCCGGCGACGAGTCGCATGAAGCGCCGCTGCGCGGGCGTCAGGTTCTTCGCAGTCACAAACCCATTCAGGCTGTTATCCGATCGCTGGGGTGCAGCGTCCGACGTCGCTCCCATGAGGCTTACAGGAACCCGAACTGCAAGTCTTTCTCGCAGAGAAGCGTCAAGCACCGAGACTGGCGAGGATACCCGTGCGGGGGTAGACCTCGGCGCTCGTGAGCGTGCCGGGCGTTCGACACAGCTCGTCGAGGGACACATAGGGCTCGTCGTGGGCGCGAAGTCTGCGGTCAAACTCGGCCGACGCGACGCGCACCGGAAGGTCAAGCCCATCGGGGCTCGTCAGCGTCATGAAGACGTACTCGATGTCGCCAGCATCGTCGTTGGTGTGCTTGACGGCCCGAAACATCCCGTCGCAGCTCACAGACTCGTAGCGAACCGGTCCCGAGCGACTGTCGGCCAGGGCTGGAGCGGCATACGAGTAGCCCCGCCACGCGACGCCGCCCACCACGAGAGCGGTGACAAGAAACGGAACAGTCAGGGCAGCAAACCAACCCACACTCCCCCACCCCACGTCCGGCGCGCGCAGGGAGAACACGAAGCGGAGGGGCCATGCGAGTATGCGCAGGACGAGCGGAACCCACCCGAGAAGGAAAATTATCGGGGCACCGATGAAACGGGCCCGCCCCCGGAGCGCCTCCTCACCCAGGTCATAGCGCCACAACAGCATCCACACGCACAGGTAAAGCAAGGCGACGACGGTCATGAGCACTCCACAGGCCACGCGGCCACCGCAACCGCTCATCTCGCCCTCACCCTGGGAACTGCCCGCCGCCCCGCTCGAAGAATTCGCCCGCGGCGCTTCACCCGCACAGGCATCCCCCGACGCGGCTTCCACCGATGCTGACTCGTCGCTTGTCACTCGCCAATCGTATCTCCCAGCGCGCGATCCAGCGGCAGCCGTGGCCACGCCTCGCACCCGCGCACGGTGAGCGGCGTCAGTGACTCCTCCATGCCTCGACAATGGTGCCCGTGCGCTCGTAGAGGGAGATCCCGATCTGCGTGCCGGGGGTCTGGCAGGCCTCGACGATCGTGTTGTAGAGGGGCGTGCCTTTCGCGGCGTGGCGGTCGAGCTCGTATTGGCGCAGGTCGTAGGCGCGCACGGATCCGTCGCCCTGGGTGAGCTCGATGTGCACGAAGGGGCCGTCGTCGCTCGACACGGGAGTCATCGCGGTGCACGTGACGCCCTCGCGCCTGACGGGGCCATCGCGCCAGTCCAGGGCAGTCTGCCCGCCGAGATCCCAGGCGGTCATGCCAACCACTCCAACCACCACGAGCGCAGCCACAACACCCAGGAACGCGGTGCCGGGGTGGGCCTCCGGAGCGTGCTTGCCGCTGGGCGACGGCTTGATCCGGCGAATCAAGTCGATCGCGAAGCGACTGAAGGCAGACCAGACGATGGGGAGGAACGCGAGGACAGCGATGGCCGCGACAATCACCCTCGCTTGACCCAAGTGGAACGCCCACTGCCCCCAGTGGTCCCTCGTCAGAAACCCAATGAAGGACCACGCCGGAAACACCACGAGGGACAGGAGCGCCAGGGTGCGCCAGAACGCGGACAGCGGCTTGACGGCGCGTGGGACCGTGGGAGTGGCGCTGCTCGTGGGGGTTGTGCTGCTCGGCGTGGTGTTGCTGCTGGCGTCCGGGGCACTCATGCCGTTCATGCTAGCGAACAGGCCCCACAACCCTCGCGTAAACCCTCTCATACGAGTGTGGGCCCTCAAGTTCGCACGTTAACCCGCTAATCCGAGCGCGGGCAGGGCCGCCCACGAACGAAATAGCGGGTTCAGGCGCGAAATGGCGGGTTAACGCGCATATCAAAGGGGCCGACGCGCAACTACCCACTGTTTGGCGGCATCGGTAGCCCACCTGGTGGCCACCTCGACCCACCAATGCGCACGTAAACCCACCTAGTGGAGCGCTGGCACCCCCGCACAGGCACCCGCCGGTACAAAACTCTCCCAGCAACCCCCGCCTCAAGGCCAAACCGGTACAAAACTCTCCCAACACGGCGAAAAACGCCCATTTCCGACCATTTGGCGCGAGCAGAGAGAAAATTATCACGGCCAGGAAGCAAACAACCCAAGCAGGGAGAACTTTTTACCGCAAACCACCACTCACCAACCGCACAGGGCACACACACCGGTACAAAACTCCCCTAGCAAACCCCCGCACAGGCGCACACACAAACGCCGGGGGCCGGGCAGACTCACTGTCTGCCCGGCCCCCGGGCCATCAAGCAACGTTGTGGCTCAGAGCCTCACGGCGTAGGGCATGATCGAACCCCAGCTGTACACGCCGGTGATGGGCACAGGCATCCCCCGACGCGGCTCCTCCCGATGCTCACTCGTCGCTTGTCACTCGCCCATCGTATCTCCCAGCGCGCGATCCAGCGGCGCGCCAAGCCCAGCCTCGCACCGGCGTGAAGTGAGCGGCGTCAGTGATTCCTCCACGCCTCGATAATGGTTCCCGAGTGGGGGTACAGGACGATCCCGATCTCCGCACCCTCTGAGCGGCACGCGTCAATGACCGTCGCGTAGGGCTGTTCGCCCGCCTCCACCCTGTCATCCATCCACCTCTTGCGTTCCCTGTACTCCCACGACGAGCCGTCCGAGCTGACCAACTCGAACACGTACTGTGCTTTGCCGGAGTGCGTGACGCTGTTGTCCACGTCGAAATCACGGCACGTGACGGCCTCGTGGCGCACGGTCCCCGAACGCCAATCCTGGACGTAGGGGGTCGGGAAATACTGCGAGGCGTACCCAAACGCCCACAGGATCGACGCGGACATCCCAAGGCCGAGAAGCGGAGCGAGGAGCGACGCAACGCCGCCGCGCCTGCCCGACGACGACGGAACGACGCACCTCCAGGCCACTCGCGCGAGCCACCGCAACGACGCCCAGACAACCGGGAACCAGAACACGAGAACTAGGAGCGGCACCCCAAGGCCGGCAAGGCCCGCGTACAGCCTCCATATCGTCCACGGGTCGTCCCCCACCACGACACACACCGCGATGTACGCCTGGATGACCCAGATGCCGATGATCACCCACCTCAAGCGCCTCTGCGCGGGCGTCAGATTCTTCGAGGTGAAGAGCTTATTCACCAAATTACCGGGGGCCGTCTGCGCGGCCGTATCCGAAGTCGTTGCCATGCGGCCACAATAGCCCAGTCCTCACCCCTGTCCCCCAGGCAGTATCAATCAACGGGAGCGGCCCGCCCCCGAACAACGTGACTCAACCAGACGGGCCGGGAGCGAGCACCGCCGCGACCCTCGCGCTCGCGCCGCGTCCCCTAGTCGCGTCGCCAGGCTTCGGCGATGACGCCCGTGCGCTCGTAGACGGAGACACCGAAGCCGGGGCCCTGCGCCTCGCACAGGGTCATGATGGCGTTGAAGGGGCTATCATCGCGTTCCATCTCCTTTTCGAGGTCGGAGAGCCCGAACTTGAAGTGCTGCGAGTATCCGTCGGCACTCACCAGGTCGAAGATGACGTAGGTCTTGTTTGCGCGCTTCAGGAAGGTCTCGTCCCCTTCTTTGTGCGCGTTCTGGCAGCTCACGTTCTCGTGGCGGATCGGTCCGTCCCACCAGTCCTGGACAGCGAGGCCGTAGCTTCCCCATGCCCGGGAGACGACGAACGCGAGGATGCCGGCAGCGAGGACAAAGGAGAAGCCGGCGGCGAAGGGGCGAGGCTTCTTCGCATGCTTGGCGAGGAGGGGGGCTTTCTGGGCCCTGATGAAGTCACGGAGCGTCCACCGAAGCGAAGCCCAGACCACGGGGACCCACAGGAGGATGAAGAAGGCGGGGATGATGGCGGCCGCCATCTGGGTGCGCATCGACCATTGCCCCCACGAGCCGCGCAGGCCGAATCGCCAGAACAGCCCGTACACGACGATGACGATAAGTCCGACGAAGACGCGGAACGCACGCTTGGTCTGGGTATCAAGCGGGACGGACACCTCTTCGTCGGCCGACGCGGCGCCGGGTTCGTGTCGGTCGCTCTGAAGGGCTGAGTTCTCCATGCCTTCATGCTAGCCACATGACCCCACAAGCGCGCTCGCGGATTCCTCGTCGGGGCACTCTTCTGCGCCGGGCGCGCCATCCGGAACTTGTGGCCTCATGACGGCAGCACCAGGTAAGACTCGCGGCCCATTGAGTGGCTATCGCGGCCCCTCAGGTGGCCACCGCACACGTGCCGACCGCGCACGTACCGACCGTCGCGTTACTGGCGTTGAAATTTTCCATTGCTGACCCGTAAACCCCCGTACAGGCGCCCACCGGTACAAAACTCTCCCAGCAACCCCGACCTCAAGGCCAAACCGGTACAAAACTCTCCCCACACAGCAAAAAACACCTATTTCAGCCCATTCGAGGCGAGCAGGGAGAAAACTATCACGGCCGGGACGCAAACAACCCGAGCAGGGAGAACTTTTTCCCGCAAACCACCACCCACCAGCCACGCAGCGCACACGCCCCGGTACAAAACTCTCCCAGCAACCCCCACCTCAAAGCCAAACCGGTACAAAACTCTCCCCACACACGGCGTGTAAGCCCAGCCATACACAAGCCCACAACACACAACCCACACAAGCCCGCACACAAACGCCGGGGGCCGGGCAGACTCACTGTCTGCCCGGCCCCCGGACGATCATGCAACGACGCGGCTCAGAGCCTCACGGCGTAGGGCATGATCGAGCCCCAGCTGTACACGCCGGTGATGCGCACGGGCACGCCGAAGGTGGGGGCCTCGATCATCTGGCCGCCGCCCAGGTAGATGGCGACGTGGTAGATGCCGGACTGGGTGCCGTTGGAGGACCAGAAGATCAGGTCGCCGGCCTCCATGGAGCCGATCGGCACGTGCGTGCCGTAGCTGTACTGGGCGCGCGAGAGGTGCGGCAGGTCGACGCCCGCGCTACCCCAGGCGAGCATGGTCAGGCCGGAGCAGTCCACGCCGCCGTAGGATTCGCCGCCCCACACGTAGGGCACGCCGAGGTAGCTCTGCGCGGTTGCGATGGCGGTGGAGGCACCACCGCCACCCGAGTAGGAGGGTGCCGAGTACGAGGGCTCTTCGTAGGAGTAGGAGGGCGCGGAGTACGAGTAGCCGTCGTCATCATCCTCATCGTCGGAGGACGACGACGAGGAGGACGAGGCCTGGGCCGCGGCGGCCGCATCGGCTGCGGCCTGGCGTTCGGCGGCGGCTGCGGCGTCGGCTTGACGCTGGGCTTCGGCGGCTGCGGCGGCCTGCTCGGCGGCGATGCGCGCGGCTTCCTGGCGTTCGGCCTCGAGGGCGGCTTCGCGCTGGTTAATGAGGTCGACCGTCGTGTTCTGCTTGGTGGCGAGCTCCTGGACGTAGGCGCTGCGCTGGGCGGCGACGATCGCGGCCTCGTTCTGGGCGGCGGCTGCGGCCTGGTTGGCGGCGTCCGTGCGGGCCTGGACCTCGTCCGTGGCTGCCTGCTGGCTGGCGAGCGCGGTGTTCGCGGCGTCGCGCGTCACCTTGGCGACCTGCTCGAGGGCGGCGACGTTCTGCATCTTCGCCTCGGCGGAGGAGGAGAAGGAGTTGATGCCGGCCTGCTTGGTTTCGACGCTGCGCAGGCCGTCGGAGTCGAGGTAGGGGGCGAGCGAATCGAGCGTGCCACCGCCGTTACGGTAGGCGGCCTGGGCGACGGAGGCGATCTGCTGCTTGCCTTCCTGGAAGGCGGCTTCGGCGGCGTCGGCTTCGGCCGAGGCCTGGCTGGCAGTCGCGGTCGCCTCGGCCAGCGCGATGTTCGCCTCGTTGAGGTTTTCGCCGGCGATCTGGGCGTTCTGCGTCGCGGTTGCGGCGCTGGCGCTGACCTCGGCGAGCTTGACCTCGATCTGGGCGACGCTCATCTTCGCGGCCTCTTCGGCAGCCTTGGCGGCTGCGATTTCTTCCTCAGAGGGGGCGGCTTGCGCCATCTGGGGCAGCACGAGGAGGGCGCAGGCTGCGATTGCCGTCAGGCCCGTGCGAATGGTTCCGCGTCGTCTCATCGTTTGTCTCATCTCGTTTGTTGACGTGCGCCGGCGGGCGCGTACTGGGAAAAAGCCTAACCACTTTCGCCACGCTTGGCAACAAACACACCACAAAACTCAACTTTCACACATACAACAATCGCAACATTCATAACACCAGCATCATGATTACCGCACAAATACCAGCACTTTCATCACGCTTTCAACCATCAGTGCGAGCCTGCTCACATACCCGAGCATCGCACCCCCACCCGTCACAAAAGTCCACCATCCGGGACCATCACGCCCCGGCCTCGTCGATGACAAACAATGGGAACCATGAACCGTCGAATGTGCCGCTGACTGCGCGTCAGCACCAGCGACTGCCGCGCAGTCCCCCGACAGCGGGACGCGCCTCGACGCATGTTCACTTACCGCAGCTGCGGCCCGCCGGAGGGGAACCAGAGACGACCCACCCCCGACCCTAGGAACCGCACCATGACAGCCAACGACTGGTCCTTCGAAACCAAGCAGATTCACGCCGGATACGACCTCGACCCCGCCACGGGCGCGACCGCCCTGCCCATCTACCAGACCTCCTCCTACGCTTTTGAAGACACCGCGCAGGCGGCGAGCCGCTTCGCGCTGCAGGAACTCGGCCCCATCTACACGCGCCTGACCAACCCGACGACTGACGGCGTCGCCGCCCGCATCGCGGCCCTCGAGGGCGGCGTCGGCGGCCTCCTCGTCTCCTCCGGCCAGTCCGCGACCGCCCTGTCGATCCTCGCCCTGGCCGTGGCCGGCAACAACGTGGTCGCCTCCCCCTCCCTGTACGGCGGCAGCGTCACCCTGCTGAAGAACACGCTGGGACGCCTGGGCATCGAGGCGCGCTTCGTCCCCAACCCGCTCGACCCCGAGGCCTGGCGCGCGCTCGCCGACGACAAGACGGTCGCCTTCTACGGCGAGACGATCCCCAACCCGCAGGGCGACATCCTCGACATTGAGCCGATCGCAACGGTCGCTCACGAGGTCGGCGTGCCCCTCATCGTCGACAACACGGTCGCGACCCCCTACCTAGTGCGCCCGATCGAGTGGGGTGCCGACATCGTTGTCCACTCGGCCACCAAGTACCTGGGCGGCCACGGCACGTCGATCGCGGGCGCGATCGTCGACTCGGGCAACTTCGACTTCGCCTCCCAGCCCGAGCGCTTCCCGCTCTACAACACGCCGGACGAGTCCTACCACGGCCTCGTCTACGCCCGCGACCTGGGCGTGGGCGGCGCGCTGGGCGCGAACCTGGCGTTCCTGCTGCGCATCCAGACGCTCATCAACCGCGACCTGGGTGCCGTCACCTCCCCCTTTAACGCGTTCCTCATCTCGCAGGGCATCGAGACGCTGTCCCTGCGCGTCGAGCGCCACGTCTCCAACGCGCTGGCGGTCGCCCGCTTCCTGGAGGCCCACCCGGACGTCGAGTCCGTCAACTACGCGGGCCTGGAGTCCTCCCCCTACTACGAGCTGGGCAAGAAGTACGCGCCGCTGGGCACCGGCGGCTTGCTCTCCTTCGTCATCAAGGGCGGGTACGAGGCCGGCCGGGCCTTCGCGGACGGCGTGCAGCTCCTGCCGGTGGTGGCCAACATCGGCGACGCGAAGTCCCTCGTCATCCACCCGGCCTCGACGACGCACTCGCAGCTGACCGAGGAGGAGCTGGCCAAGGCCGGCGTCGCGCCCGGCACGGTGCGCCTGTCGATCGGCCTGGAGAACATTAAGGACATCCTGGCCGACCTGCAGCTCGGCTTCGACGCGGCCCGCGCGGCCACGGCCTGATAGACCCGTCGGCGGCCTCGGAGACAAATACACACACTCCTGAGGCTCCGAGGCCGCCGCTGCCCTTCCCCGCCTCGCGCATCCACCGCGACAGCGACACGTCACTGCGAAAGAAGGACCTCATGAGCCGTTTCAACCTGCCTCCCGCACCCACGTCCGGCGCGTGGCGCGAGGGCGACCCGGTCGCGTTCCGCAAGTTCGCGAACCTGGGCGCTCAGCGCCTGGAGAATGGCGAAATCCTGCCCTCCGTGACGCTCGCCTACGAGACGTGGGGCACCCTGGACGAGGCCTCGTCGAACGCGGTCCTCATCCTGCACGCGCTGACCGGCGACGCGCACGTGTGCGGCGAGGCCGCGCCCGGCCAGCCGACCCCCGGCTGGTGGGAGCAGATCGTAGGCCCGGGGCGCATCATCGACACGGACCGCTATTTCGTGGTGGCCGCGAACGCGCTGGGCGGCTGTCAGGGCTCTACGGGCCCGGCGTCCCTCGCCCCGGACGGCGCGCCGTGGGGCTCGCGTTTCCCCGTGATTTCCACGCGCGATCAGGTGTACGCGGAGTCCCGTCTGGCCGACCTGCTCGGCATTAGCGAGTGGAGCATCGTCGTGGGCGCGTCGCTGGGCGGCCAGCGCGCGATCGAGTGGGCGGTCAGCTACCCGGAGCGCGTGCGCCGCCTCGTGGTCGTGGCCTCGGGCGCGCAGACGACCGCCGACCAGGCGGCGTGGACGCACACGCAGATCCGCGCGATCGAGCTGGATCCGGCGTGGCGCGGCGGCGACTACTACGCGGGCCCCGGCCCGAATGCGGGCCTTGCGCTCGCCCGCCAGATAGCGCACACGACCTACCGTTCCCCCTCGGAGCTGGACGAGCGTTTCGGCCGCATCCCCCAGAACGACGAGGACCCGCTGCACGGCGGACGCCTGGCGGTCGAATCCTACCTGGACTACCACGGCGAGAAGATCGTGCGCCGCTTCGACGCGGGCTCGTACGTGACGCTGTGTCGCACGATGCTCTCCCACGACGTGGGCCGCGACCGCGGCGGCGTCACCGAGGCCCTCAAGGCGGTCACCGCGCGCACGCTGGTCGTCGCCGTCGATTCCGATCGCCTCTTCTTCCCGGAGCAGGTCTGGCAGATGGCGGCCGGCATCTCGGGCGCGTTCTACCGCGAGATCCACTCCGACCACGGGCACGACGGCTTCCTCATCGAGCACGACCAGCTCACCGCCCTCCTCGACGAGTTCCTCAACGAGCGCATCCCCTCGCGCGCGTCCTCCTTCGCCTGATCCCCGCTCAATTCTCGCCGAGGCCGCCCGCGCTTCCTCCTCATCAACAAGGCGCCGGTGGCCTCGCGCGTTATGCTGACCCCATGAGCGTTACCAGCAATCCCACGCCCGACGGCGAGCAGATGCCAGACACGAGCGGGCTTCCCGACCTGTCCGGGGTTGGGGCCGAGGCCTCGGCGGCCGAGGGGATCCCCGAGCGCGACGTCATGGCCCCGTGGGGCGAGGCCGGTCCCCCCGGACCCCAGTGGCGCACCGACATTCTGGGGGAGGGCTACCAGTCGCGCACGATCGAACTCCTCGACGACGCGGAGGGGCCCTGCGTGGCGACCCTCGTGCGCGCGCGCCCGCCCAAGAGCGCCCGCATGACGGTCCTGTACCTGCACGGGCGCAACGACTACTTCTTCCAGACCGAGATGGCGGATCGGCTGCGCGAGGCGGGCGCGGCGTTCTACGCGCTGGACATGCGCAAGTACGGCCGTTCCCTGCGTCCCCACCAGACGATCGGCTACACGGACGACCTGTCCGTCTACGACGAGGAGATCGGCGAGGCCATCGAAATCATCCGCTCCGAGCGCGAGGACGAGCCGATCGTCCTCATGGGACACTCGACGGGCGGCCTCGTCGCGACGCTGTGGGCGCACCGCCACCAGGGGGTCCTGTCCGGCCTGATCCTGAATTCGGCATGGCTGGAGATGCAGTCGATGGCCGCCTGGCGCGGGGCGATGACCCCCGTCATCGGACGCATCGCGTCGCGTAACCCCATGTGGGAGGTGCCCTCGGGAGGTGCGGGACACTACGGCCGTTCGCTCGCGGGGCGCGCCTCCTCGGGTCTGCCGATCCCCGAGGGCCTGAGCCCCGACGACCCATCGGTCGCGGGCTGGCCGATCATCCACGAGTGGAAGCGCCCCGAGTCCTACCCGATCCCGGCCTCGTGGCTGGAGGCGATCATGGCCGGGCACGAGACGATCGAGAAGGACGTGCACCTGGACTGCCCGGTCCTGTCGATGGTGTCGACGTCCTCCTATTTCGACGAGGAGTGGTCCGAGCGCGCCTTCACCTCTGACACCGTGCTGGATCCGGTCGTCATCGCCCAGCGAAGCCTGGGCCTGTCGGACCTGGTGACGATCGCGCGTTTCCCCGGCAAGCACGACCTGGTCCTGTCGGACGCGCCCGTGCGCGAGGCCGTGTACGCGACGATGCGCGGGTGGTTGGACGCTTTCGTGCGGTGACTCCCCGGTAGCGAGGAGGCCCGGGATCGCGTGATCCCGGGCCTCTCGTCGTCTTCTCGCGTCGCGCCGTGTGGGCGCTTCGTCGTCGCGCGTTAGTGCTTGGCGGAGCGGTGGCCTCGCGGCGCCTGCGCGTATTCGCGCACGATCTCGCGGTTGACCTCGTCGAGCGCTTCGGCCAGGGTCGGGCCCAACCGGTCGCCGATGCGCACCTGACCCCAGACGTCGATGTGGCCCAGGCCGCGCGCGGTCAGGAGCGTGTCGAGCGAGGGGTAAGTCAGGCCGGCGCCGGACACCGCGCCGCTGGCCGCGAGCACGAGGTCACCGGGCAGACCGAGCTCACCGCGGGCAATCAGGGGCGTGTCCTCGCCGAGGATCTGGGCGAGGGTGCGCAGGCCGGACTCGTCGCGGCCGAGGACGGGCAGGCCCTCCGCGCGGGCTTGAACGACCTCGGGAGATTCGTCGGCGCGGTCGACGAACGAGGCCGTGGCCGCGTCCGTGGCTCCGCCGTCGTTGAGTTCGCTCGACTCTTCGCGGGCGCGGCGCGTGGCGCGGCGGCTCATGTGGGCGGGAGGCTCCCAGCGGGGCGCGTCGTCCTCGGTGCTGACCTGCTCGTCGGCGTGTTCGGGCACGTCGTCGCCTTCCTCGTCCGGTTCCGTCTCTGTTTCCGCGTGATCGGCAGGTTGATCGCCGACATGCTCGGCGGCCTGATCGTCAGCGTGTTCGCCCGCTTGTTCGTCGGCGCGTTCGTCGGCTTGTTCGCCCGCCGCCGTATCCTCGTCGGACTCAGCGTTCTCCTCCGCGCGGGGTTCCTCGTGGTCGGGGAGCTCGCCCGTCTCCTCGGTCTCGCCGTGCTGCGTTGCGGCGGCATCATTGGACTCGTGCTCGTCTGACTCGGGAACGTGCTCGGCGTGCGAGTCGGCGTCACGCTCGTCGGCATCCTGAGCGTCGGCCTCCGCGTCCTCAGCGCGGTCGGCTTCGACAGATTCGTGCGCGTACTCGTCGCCATCCTCGGCAACCGCATCGCCGTCGACGTGCTCGTCGGTCTCGATGCGCTCGTCGCCAGCGTCCTGCTCGGTGGCCTCATGCTCGTCCTGAGCGTCGGCCTCGGCCTCGTCCTGTTCGTCCTCCTCGGAGGCGGGACGCCAAGGTGCCGGGGGCTCCTCGTCGATCGGGTAGGTGAACACCTCGCGCAGGTGGGGCGCGACCTTCGGCGTGGGGCGCGTCGTCGGCGTCTCAGAATCGGACTCGACGGAGGCGTCGGCGTCGACCTCTTCGATGCTCTCCTGCGCGGGCGCCACGATCTCGGGCGCGGCAACGGATGCGGAGGCCAGGAGCTGCGGGGCGTGGCCATACAGGCGCGGACCCACCGCGTTCACGTCGAGGAACAGGCGGCCATTCGACATCTGGCGCAGGTTCATGAGGTGCACCTCGACGCCCGAAGTCGCCAGGATGGACAGGGCGGGGCGCACCGAAGGATCGATCTCACCGGCGACGATGATGAGTCGCGGGCCGGGCCCCACGGCCCGGGGCATCGAGTCGCGGAACTGCGCCCAACCGGCCCGGAAGCCCTCGGGGCCCGAGGGGTATTCGGCGGCCAGGTCCGACCACGAGATCGAGGCGACCTCAGCCAGTCGCGACAGGGAGGTAATAAGGGTCTCGGAGTCGAGTTCCTTCAGAATTTCGACGGACACGATCTGCCCCGAGACATCGAGAGCTGTCAGGCGCGGCGTCTCCTCGTCGCCCTGGCCCGTCATATCACGCCAGGTCACGGGGAACAGCGGGCGCGACACGATCTGCAGGACCTGCTGGCAGATAGCGTCAACCAGTTCGGGACCCAGATCCTGCGCAACCGGGTATCCGAATTGAGCGGGGACGAGGTGTCCATCCTCGAACTCAAACAGGGCCATCGCTCTTTCCTTCACGTGTATGGGGCGCTCGGGGCCATTGTTTCATACGTTCCAAAAGAAACAAGGATGACACAGGCACAATGGGATGGATACCACGTAAGCATCCACGCGCAGGTCGCCCGCCGACAAGGGGCCTCGGGTATGGCTCACCACGCGCCCACAGTCCTTCACATCGGTAGAATAGTGAGCAAGGACAGCTTCTTTTGACCCCGGGACAGGACACCGACGTTCAGCCCCAGCATCGGCGAGACAGGCCTCGAAACTTTTTTCGGCGACCGCGCGAATTCTGCGCGAATGATGGCACGCACATCCCGCCACTGCGTAACCTCGCCCAGGCTCGGACAACCATGAACAACGTCTCGCCGTTCTAACAGGCCCACAACACGGGCGAATACGCGGAGCGCGCCACCACGCACATACAGCACCCAACGCATCCCACTGACACATGCCGAGCAACTATGAGCCATACCCCGCCAGCGTGGGACCAATGTCGTGTACGATGGCACATGTCGCTTCGAATCCGGATGGCACGGCATCTTCCATCCGGTTAGACTACTGCGCGGCAGAATACTTGAGACAGAACAGGGTGGCATTCAATGGGCAGAGATAAGCTGCGCATCGTTGAATACTCGGCGCCGGAGCCGCAGGTTCCCGCGTCCGAGGAAACGCGCCGCGAACTGTCCCCCTACTGCCTGAATACTGAAGCATCACCCCGCTTGTACCCAAAGTCTGAGCAGGTGGTCAACCCACACCTGCCTCCCATTGAGCGCATGCCCGTCCCCGTGACACCCTTCCCCAAACTGTTCCGCGACGACCCCGAACCCGCGTGATCTTCAGGGCCGCAGGCATCCACTGCCTCGGCCCTCTCCTATTACCCGAAGCATCACGGCCCCCACGCCCGCCCCAACCGGCCACGGCCTCGCGCGACCATCCGCACACCGGATATCCGCCGCCCAACGCGCGCCCGCGTGACACACTGTCACCATGAGCGAGAGCTTCCTGACGGACCTGCGCGCACTCATCGACGTCGATTCCTCGACCGGTACGCGTGCGCGATACTCCTCCGACGCCGGCCTCACGCGCATCCCGCCCCTGGCCGTCGCGTTCCCGCGCACGCCCGAGCAGGCGCTCGCAGCCTTCGACCTCGCCCGTGCCCACGGCGTCCCCCTCACCGCCCGAGGCGGGGGCACCTCGTGCGCGTCCAACGCGATCGGCCCCGGCCTCGTCCTCGATTTCTCGCGGCACATGAACCGCGTCGTCTCCATCGACCCCGAGACCCGCACCGCCACGGTCGAACCCGGCTGCGTCGGCTCTACCCTCCAGGCCGCGGCGGCGAAGTACGGCCTGCGTTTCGGCCCCGACCCCTCCTCCCAGAACCGCGCGACGATCGCCGGCATGGTCGCCAACAACGCGTGCGGCCCGCACGCGACCGCCTGGGGGCGCACCTCCGACAACATCGTCTCCCTCGACTGCGTGGACGGGAGGGGACGCCGCTTCACGGCCACGACCGGCCGCGACTCGGCGCTGCGCGACGTGCCGGGACTGGCCTCCCTCATCGACTCACATCTGGCTCCCATTCGCACGCAGCTCGGCCGCTTCAAGCGCCAGGTCTCCGGCTACTCCCTCGAGCACCTCACCCCCGAGGGTGGGCGCAACCTCGCCGCCATGCTCGCGGGCACCGAAGGCACCCTCGTCCTCATCCTGTCCGTCACCGTGCGCCTCGTGCCCCTGCCCGACGCGCCCGTGCTCGCTGCCCTCGGCTATCGCTCCATGATTGAGGCCGCCGACGACGTGCCCGCACTGCTGGCCCACTCACCCCTCGCCGTGGAGGGCATGGACCGCCGCCTCGTTGACGTCGTGCGCGCCCACAAGGGGCCCGGCGCCGTGCCCGCCCTGCCCGAGGGCGAAGGCTGGCTCCTCGTCGAAGTCGGCGCCCCCGGCGAAAACGTCACCGCCTCCCTGGAGCGCGCACGCGCCCTGTGCGCTGCCTCCGCCGCCGTCGACACGGTCGTGTACCCGCCGGGGGAGCAGGCCTCGGCCCTGTGGAGGATCCGCGCCGACGGTGCGGGCCTGGGCGGGCGCACCCCGCCGGATGGCGCGGGCGGCGGCGATCAGCAGGCCTGGCCCGGCTTCGAGGACGCGGCCGTCCCACCCGAGAGCCTCGGCGCGTACCTGCGCGACTTCACCGCCCTCATGGATGAGTTCGACATCGACGGCCTCCTGTACGGGCACTTCGGCGACGGCTGCGTGCACGTGCGCCTCGCCATGCCGCTCGAGACCCCCGAGGGCGTGGCACACTCGCGCGCCTTCCTCCAGTCCGCGGCCCGCATCTGCGCCGCCCACGGCGGCTCCGTCTCCGGCGAACACGGCGACGGGCGCGCTCGCGGCGAACTCCTGCGCTTCATGTACACCCCCGAGATGCTCGACCTGTTCGCGCGCGTCAAGCACGTCTTCGACCCGGACAACCTCCTCAACCCCGGGGTGCTCGCCTCCCCCATGGACGAGGCCGAGGCCGCCTCTCGCGCCCGGGTGCGGAATGCCGGCGGCGCCGGGAATGCCGGGGCTGCCACTGCTGCTGGCGCGCTCGAGCTGCAGCCCGGCGTCGACCCCCTCGACTTTGGCCTGCGCCGCGTCGCCGCACACCCCATGCCCGCCGACGGCGGCTTCGCGTTCACCCACGACGGCGGCGACTTCACGGCGGCCGTCCACCGCTGCACGGGCGTGGGCAAGTGCCGCGCCGGAGTGCCCGGCACGTTCATGTGCCCGTCCTACCTGGCCACGCGCGACGAGAAGGACGTAACCCGAGGGCGCGCTCGCATCCTCCAGGAGGCCGCGAACTCGCAGCTCGTTCAGGCCATCAACTCCCCCGAAGTCCTCGAGGCCCTCGACCTGTGCCTGGCCTGCAAGGCCTGCTCCGCCGATTGTCCCGCCGGGGTCGACATGGCCCGCTACCGCTCCGAAGCGCTCTTCCGCACCTACCGTGGCCGCATGCGCCCCCTCAGCCACTACACGCTCGGCTGGCTGCCGCGCCTCACCCGCGTCACCGCGCGCGTGCCCGGCCTAGCGACCGTCGCGAACGCCATCATGTCGATCGCTCCCCTGCGGTCGCTCGCCTTCCGCCTCATCGGCCTGGATCCTCGACGAGGCATGCCCGCCCTCCAGTCCGGGACCTTCACCGCGTGGGCTCGCCGCCACTCCCTGCTGGCGGGCGGTGTTCCTTCCTCTGTGTCGCCGGGGTCCGTGTCTGGCTCGTCCGATCCTGTTTCTGGCTCGTCCGATCCTGTTTCTGGTTCTTCTACACCTGCTTCTGAGGCCCGCGAGCGCGGCGGTGTCCCGGCCTCGTCAACCCCGGCCTCGTCGATGACAGCCTCCCCGATCCTTTCCGGGCCGCGCGATCCCAGCGGGCGGCCGTACGCGCTCGTGTGGGCGGACTCGTTTAGCCAGACCCTGGACGATGCGGGGGCGCGCGCGGTCGTCGACGTGCTGGAGGCGAACGGGTTTGCGCCGATCGTCGCGCCGGATGCGTGCTGCGGCCTCACGTGGGTTACGACGGGTCAGCTGACGGGTGCGAAGAAGCACCTGTCGTCGCTGCTCGGCATCCTCGCGCCCTTCGCCGCTGCGGGGATCCCGATTGTCGGGGTCGAGCCCTCGTGCACGGCGGTACTGCGCGACGACCTGCTGGACCTGCTGCCCGAGGATCCGCGCTCGGCGCTCGTGTCTGGTGCGACGCGCACCCTGGCCGAGGTGCTGTCGGCCGTGCCCGCATCCGCGCGCAAGCTACCGAGCCTGGAGGGCGTCGAGATCGTCGCGCAGCCGCACTGCCACCACTACTCCGTCATGGGGTGGGACGCGGACCAGGCGTTGCTCGAGTCGCTGGGCGCGCGCGTGACGCGGCTCGAGGGCTGTTGCGGCCTGGCCGGTAATTTCGGCATGGAGGCGGGCCACTACGACCTGTCGGTCGCGGTCGCGTCGCATTCGCTGCTGCCGTCCCTGGCGGCGCAGCCGGATGCCGTGTATCTGGCGGACGGCTTCTCGTGCCGAACCCAGGCCGCGCAGCTTGCGGGCCGCGGTGGCGTGCACCTGGCGACGCTGCTGGCGGGGCGCGCTGGCTGAATGCCGGTGCTGCGGTGCTCCGCGGGTGCTCCGGGCGGAGCTTGCGGGTCGTGCTCGGCAATTTCGCACGTAATTCCCTTGCGGGTATTTCAAACTGAGAACATAGGTCGTTGGAATTGCAACGTTTTCAGACGTACTTAAAAAATGACCGACTTAAATTACGTGCGAGATTTGTCTGAGACAGTTGTCGCCGCCGCCCTCCGGTACCACGGCAGGGCCCCGCATGGTTTCTGGTATTGCTGTGTGGTGCCACTGGCGTTCCGGGCACCACCGGGCCCGGCCGCTGCGTGTGCCCGTCGACGGCGGCCCGCCCGCGAGCCGTCCGCGCCGCGAGCTTCGCTCGGCGCGTCGGCTCGTTGTCCGGCCAGGCCCTGCCACCACCCACAGGCACCGCTGCAGGGCCCTCCGACACCCTCCACACCGGTGCCA
>NZ_JAPWAD010000009.1:0-83383 GCF_041432695.1 Pauljensenia sp. 27098_8_83
CCTGGGACTACTTCAAACCGTGAATTGACGTCGTTGCAATTGCGACGTTTGTGGGCGGTCTCCAAAAGTGACCGTGGGAAATTATGTGTGAGTTTTGCCTGGCTTGCCCCTGTCACTGCTCGTCGGCCCCGCGGCCTGGCCCCGCGGCCTGCCCCGTCGGCACGGTAATTTCGCATGCAATTCCCTTTTGGGTATTTCAAACTTTGAATTCGTATCGTTGGAATTGCAACGTTTCTGGGCTTTGTTGAAAGTTCATTCAATCGAATTGCATGCGAAATTTGGGGAGGGGCGCGTTGGTGGGTGCGGTGGGGTGTTGGTGCGTGACTTTTTTCTCCCTGCTTGTCGTGTTGGTGGCGGAAGCGGTACAAAGTTCTCCCTGCATGCGAAAAGTGGGCCGAAATCGGCGTTTTGGGGCTTGCTGGGAGAGTTTTGTACCGGGTGGGCCGCCGAGCCGGGCGGCTGGGAGAGTTTTGTACCGGGTGGGCCGTCGAGCCGGGCGGCTGGGAGAGTTATATGCCGGGTATGGTCCAGCGAGATCGTGCAGGATGAATTCCGGTTCGTCACGCACCTGGGGGAAATTCGTCGATGGTCCTCGCGCATGAGACGTGGAACTCTTGGGTAGCAGATCCGTGCTCCGCGCATCGGCTTCGACGAACTTCCTCGTATTCGATGGGGATGGGGCTCGATGGCGTGTCGTCGCTTCGTCCATATCGTCCTGCGCGCGGTCTGTGTGAGACCTCGTGAACGGACGTAGAGAGGGCCAAGTGTCGCCTCAGTCTGATGCCTCGATCGCGCCCTGATGGGGAGTGTTATGCATGCTTACCCTCGGCCTCATTGTCGCGCGTTACGCCCTGAGCGCATCCGGCTCAAGGTCCGTGACCTCGCCTTGCACTCTGAGGTGTAGAGTGCCAAAATCATAGTTAGCACTCCGACATGGAGAGTGATAAGACCACCGGTTCGATGAGGTCGCCTCACACAAGCGACCGTCCGTCGCGGGCATCGGACCCGATCCGCATCGCGGAAGGACATATTTTCAATGAGCAAGATCATCAAGTTTGATGAGGATGCCCGTCGCGGCATGGAGAACGGCCTCAACCTGCTGGCCGACACCGTCAAGGTGACGCTCGGCCCCAAGGGTCGCAACGTCGTGCTCGACAAGAAGTGGGGCGCCCCCACGATCACCAAGGATGGCGTTTCTGTCGCCAAGGAAATCGACCTGGACGATCCGTTCGAGCGCATCGGCGCCGAGCTGGTGAAGGAAGTTGCCAAGAAGACCGACGACGTCGCGGGTGACGGCACGACCACCGCGACCGTTCTGGCACAGGCGCTGGTCCACGAGGGCCTGCGTAACGTTGCCGCCGGCTCCAACCCGATTGCCCTCAAGCGCGGCATCGACCAGGCCGTCGAGGCCATCGTCGCCCAGCTGCACGCTGACGCCAAGCCCGTCGAGACCACCGAGCAGATCGCTGCCACGGCCTCCATCTCCGCCAACGATCCCGCCATCGGCAAGCTCATTGCCGAGGCCTTCGAGAAGGTCGGCGCCGAGGGCGTCGTCACCGTCGAGGAGACCAACTCCTTCGACACCACCCTGGAGACCACCGAGGGTATGCGCTTCGACAAGGGCTACCTGTCGGCCTACTTCGTGACCGACCAGGAGCGTCAGGAAGCCGTCCTCGAGGACGCCTACGTCCTGCTCATGGACTCCAAGATCTCCAACGTCAAGGACATCGTCCCCGTCCTGGAGAAGGTCATGCAGACCGGCAAGCCCCTCGCGATCATCGCCGAGGACGTCGAGGGTGAAGCCCTCGCCACGCTGGTCGTCAACAAGATCCGCGGCACCTTCAAGTCCGTGGCCGTCAAGGCCCCCGGCTTCGGCGAGCGCCGCAAGGCGATGCTGCAGGACATGGCCATCCTGACGGGCGGCCAGGTCATCTCCGAGACCGTCGGCCTCTCCCTCGAGAATGCTGACCTTGAGCTGCTGGGCCGCGCCCGCAAGATCGTCGTTTCCAAGGATGAGACCACCATCGTCGAGGGCGCTGGCGACAAGGACATGCTGGATGCCCGCGTGCGCCAGATCCGCCAGGAGATCGAGAACACCGACTCCGACTACGACCGCGAGAAGCTGCAGGAGCGCCTCGCCAAGCTGGCTGGCGGCGTCGCCGTCATCAAGTCCGGCGCGGCCACCGAGGTCGAGCTCAAGGAGCGCAAGCACCGCATCGAGGACGCCGTTCGTAACGCTCGCGCGGCTTCCGAAGAGGGCCTGGTCGCCGGCGGCGGCGTCGCCCTGATTCAGGCCGCCGCCGTGGCGCTGCCCAAGCTCGACGCTCTCACCGGCGACGAGGCGACCGGCGTGAACATCGTGCGCCTGTCCGTCTCCGCTCCGCTCAAGCAGATCGCTGAGAACGCGGGCGTCGAGGGCGGCGTGGTCGCTGATCGCGTTGCCAACATGGAGCCCGGCCACGGCCTGAACGCCGCGACCGGCGAATACACCGACCTCATGGCCGCTGGCATCTCCGACCCGGTCAAGGTCACCCGTTCCGCGCTGCAGAACGCTGCGTCGATCGCGGGCATGTTCCTGACGACCGAGGCCGTTGTTGCCGACAAGCCGGAGCCCCCGGCCGCCGGTGGCGACGATGCAGCTGCTGGCATGGGCGGCATGTACTGAGCCGTTCGGCGTTAAGCTGATCCGCCTGGGGGCGGGGCCTGTGAGGGTCCCGCCCCCAGGCGTCTGTCTACCAGCCCGAGGCATTGGCACGAGGCGTAGGAGCCTTGGCCGGAATTGTTGCCCCGAGCGGGCGGCTTAGGCTCCGGCGAAGAGGGCGGCGGAGTGGGCCTCTGCATCGGAGTAGGTTGCGGCGGCCGCCTGTAGTTGCGTGGAGATGCCGTCGAGGGCGTCGTGTGTCTGCGCTTGGACGGCTTGCCACTGCGTGATGGATGCTTGGAAGTTCACCTGAGCGCCGCCGGTCCATGAGTCCTGCAGCGCTAAGAGTTGGGCCATCATCGTATCGACTTCGCTACGGATGGTGGATGCGGTTGCGCAAGCCTGGGCGGCTGCGGCGGAAATCTGTTCGGCGTCGACGGCGTATGCGGTCATGATGTCACTCCTTTGTGGGACCCCGGGTGGGTCCGTCGACAAAGACGCTACGCGCGTGACGACGCGTGATCCAGGCAGAAACGAAGCCCTGTGGATAACCGCCCGCGCCGAAAAGTGCCTGTGGATAACCCCGAGGTATGCCTGTGCCGCTGACGGCAAAGTGGCTGAGGGCTTGGCTGCGGTGCCCGTGGGCGGTGGCGGGGCCTGCCCTCCGAAAAGTCGCATGCAATTTGATTGGGTGAAGTTTCAACAAAGTCTGGAAACGTTGCAATTCCAACGCTGTGAATTCAAGGTTTGAAATAGTCGTGGGGGAATTGCATGCGGAATTGGGTGTGGGCTCGGCAATGACGTGCGTGATGGCTGGGTGAGGGGGCCTGGTCGCGGTGCCGGTGGATGGCGGCAGGGCCAGGGCGGGCCTCGAGATCGACCACTCCGAGCGCAGCTCGCGTGTGGCGATCTCGCGGGCGGGCCGACGCGCACCGGCACATACAGCGGGCAGGCCTGGCGAGGTGGGCCCTACGGCACGCACAGCGGGCAGCCTCCACAGGTTTGGAGGGCGCCGGAGGGGCCGGAGGGCTAGGGCGGGCTTCGAGACGCGGCGCCGAACGAAGTGAGGATGCCAAGTCTCGCGGGCGGCCGGGGCCTCCGGCGCCTGGAAAACCCGTGGAGCCAAGCGCAACACGTGACATCATGCTGGCCCGCCGCCCACGGGCGCACCGAGCAGCCTGAATGTGCAGAGCAAAGTGGTGGAGCCGCCCCCCGAGTGGGGAGGACGGCTCCATTGGTCGAAGCCTCAGTTGGCCCGGCAAGACCAAGCCGCGTACCGCGGCCTCGTCAGTCGGACGTGGGAAGGTCCAGGGATTCGACGGCGGATTCGAGGGAGGAGGTGGTCTCCACGTCCTCGTCGGAATCCGTGTTTTCCTCGATCTTGCGCGGCAGAACACCGGTTGATGTGGCTTCGTCGTCCGGGGTGGCGACGGGCACGCGCTTCTTGATTGAGCGCCGCTTGATGATCAGGGTGCCGGTCGTTGTCGTGGAGTCCTCCACGACCTCGTCGGTGTAATCCGCGTCGTCGCTGTCGTCCGTGTCCTCGGTCTGGGCGGCCTGGCACAATTGTGCTTTCTCGCGTTCGAGCCGGGTCAGTTCGACCTCGAGGTTCGCGCGGGCGGTGTCTTCCCAGGTGGAGCCGAGAGGGGATTGGTAGATCGTCTCGTAGCTGAGGAGCTTCTTGACGAGCGCCATGCGTGCTTTGACGAATTGCAGGTCGTCGAGCTCACTGAGTTCGGCGCGCAGTGAGCACCGCAGCTTCTTGTAGTCCTGGGGGCTGCACGACAGGCAGGCCAGGTCGGCGTCGACGAGCACCTGCGCGTCGAAGTCGGTGCGCGGCGCGCGGTGGCGCGTCAGGAAGGCGATGAGCTCGTCGACGCGGGCGACGACCTCCTCGGGCACGCCGAGGTTGGTGAGGCGGTTGTGCGCGTGATCGATGCACCGGGTGGACGCGAAGTTCGCCTGGAAACCCCCGAGTTTGATCTCGAGGGCCTTGTTGAGGAAGGCTCCGTGGTACCACGCGGCGACGCGCAGGATGTCGGGATCATGCGCGGAGGATGCGATCTCATCGATGTGGGTGAGCGTGTTCATGAGCCGACGCAGATTGTGCATCTGGCGTTCCGGCGCGCTCCAGCGCTGTGCGAGGTCGATGCCCTCGTGTTCGAGGTCCGACTGGCTCGCGGTTGCGCCGATTTGCTGCATGGCGTCAACGAAAGACGTCAGCAGCCACTGAGGTGCTTGAGCACCCATGGGCCACTCTCCTTGTTGAGGAATACCCGAGCCATGCTAGTGCGCTTTTGAGCGCAGGTCACGTTCGTTGGTAAAAAATCAGGGGAAATCCCGATCGTTTCGCATGAACTGTCGTGCTGGAAAACGCGGAAATTGAGCGGAAAACTCGCCGGTGCGAGTTCCGGTCGTTATGTCGTTCACGTTGTGGGGAGTTCGATGCGGACGGTGAGTCCGCCGCCTTTCGTCTTGGTGAGCGACGCGTTTCCCCTGTGGGCTGCGAGGATGCCCGAGACGATGGCGAGGCCGAGGCCGGATCCGCCGGATTTGCGGTTGCGTGAGCTGTCGGCACGGTAGAAGCGTTCGAAGACGCGTCCGCGGTCGGTTTCGTCGATGCCGGGCCCGTGGTCGCGCAGTTCGACGATGGCGGTGTCGCCGCTGCGTCCGAGGGCGATTTCGACGGGGGAGCCTTCGGGCGTGTAGCGCACGATGTTGCCGATGAGGTTGGTGAAGACCTGTGAGAGCCGGTCGCGGTCGCCGGGGACGATGAGCGTCATGGGAGGTGTGCGTCCGCTGATGCCGGTAAGCCCGACCGTGCGCGTGGGGTCGAGTGCTTGGAGGTCGAAGACCGCGTTGTCGGCGAGTTTGACGAGGTCGATGTCGGTGATGTCGAGGGGGCGTCCCTCGTCGAGGCGAGCGAGGGTGAGGAGGTCTTCGACGAGGGTGGCCATGCGTGATGATTCGGAGGCGATGCGGCCCATGACTTCGTCGGTGCGTTCGGCGGGGACGCCGCCCATGGCGTAGAGCTCGCAGTATCCGGAGATGGCGGCCAGCGGGGTGCGTAGCTCGTGAGAGGCGTCGGAGACGAAGCGTTTGATTTTTTGTTCCGAGGCTTGGCGGGCTTCGAAGGATTGCTCGACCTGGGTGAGCATGGTGTTGAGCGAGAGGGCGAGGGAGCCGACTTCGGTGGTGACGGGGTGGGGGGTGACGCGCTTCGTGAGGTCTCCGGCGGCGATTTTGCCGGCGGTGGATTCGATGGAACGCAGGGGGAGGAGGGCGCGTCGCACGAGGACGCGCCCCGTCCATGCTCCGATCGCGACGATGATTGAGCCGGCGACCGCGAAGTAGGAGGCCGTCGTGCGCAGCGTGTGCTGCAGGTCGGATAGGGGCAGGGCGATGGTCATGTATCCGGAGAACTGCCCGGAGTCCTGGTCGTATACGGGCACGACGAGGGCGCGCCACCCGAGGCCAACTTTCGACGAGGAGACGGTGACGGGCAGGGTGCTGAACGAGGAGACGGGGGCCGAGTAGATGTCGACGAGGTCGGGAAGGTTGGGTTTACCCGATACTTTGAGGGTGTCGTCGGAGTAGAAGTAGCGGTCGGTTCCGTCGGTGTTGCGGATGTGGATGTAGTAGAGGGTGGGGATGCCGCCTTGGCCGTCGGCGGAGAAGGTGGCTGTCGAGGCGGTGATCTGCAGCGTGTGGGCGGTTGCGATGAGCTGGTCGTCGATTTGGGAGGTGAGGTGACGCTGCAACAGGCCGATCATGACCGTTCCGGATAGTGAGAGGCCGACGGCGAGTAGGGAGGTGATGAGCGTGACGAGCTGGGAGGAGAGGGGTTTGGAATCCCACCAGGCTTCGATGCGTTGGGCGAGGCCGGGGCGCACGTCAGTCCTCAGCGCGCAGGATGTAGCCGACGCCGCGCTTGGTGTGGATCAGTTCGCCGGAGGCTCCTTCGACGGCGAGCTTGCGTCGCAGGTAGGAGATGTAGGACTCGACGATGGCGACTTCGCCGTCCCAGTCGTATTCCCACACGTGGTCAAGGATCTGCATCTTGGAGACGACGCGTCCGGCGTTGATGACGAGGTAGCGCAGGAGCTTGAACTCGGTGGGGGACAGGTCGATGGGGACGCCGGCGCGCGTGACTTCGTGGGCGTCCTCGTCGATGACGAGGTCTCCGACGCGCAGGAGTGCGTCGTCTTCTTCGGAGCCCATGGTGCGGCGCAGGATGGCGCGGATGCGGGCGACGACCTCTTCGAGGCCGAAGGGCTTGGTGACGTAGTCATCGCCGCCGACGGTCAGACCCTGAATCTTGTCGCGCATGTCGTCGCGCGCGGTGAGGAAGAGGACGGGGGTGGTGATTCCGGCGTCGCGCAGGCGCCGGGTGACGGTGAAGCCGTCCATGTCGGGCAGCATGACGTCGAGGACGATGAGGTCGGGGCGCGAGGCCTGGGCTTCGTGGAATGCGCCGCTGCCGTCCTCGGCGGTGACGACGTCGAAGCCGGCAAAACGCAGCGAGGAGGCGAGGAGGTCGCGGATGTTGGGTTCGTCGTCGACGACGAGGAGTTTTGCTTCAGTTCCCGGGGTGCTCATGCGACCAGTGTCGCCTATGTGTCTGAATGTTTCCTGTGAGGTAGGTGGGAGCGTGGGTGCTGCTTCTGTTTGCTTCGCCACTTCGGGCGGCCATGCGGGAACAAAGGACAAGAAAAGGGCGTGGAAAAGATATGCAAGAATTGAAGCATGTCATCCCGCAGCTCAGTGGACGTCCTCTCGCCCGAGGGCGTCGAATTCCAGCACGTGTCCGCCAAACTCGCGACCCTGCGCCTCGGTAACGCCCTCGCGGCCTGCGGTGCCCTGTGCGGTGCGATCTCCGGCCTCGTCCTCATCGTCGACATCCCGGCGCTGTGGTGGCTTATGGCCGTGCCCGCCGCCATCGCACTGGTGTGCCTCTGGCTCGTGCCCGCCCAGGTGCGAGCCCTGCGCTACGCCTTGGCGGAGACGGACTTCGTGATCCGCCGCGGCGTTCTCAAGCGCTCGATGACCCTCGTGCCCTACGGCCGCATCCAGTACGTCGACATCTATCAGGGTCCCGTGCTGCGCTTGCTCGGCATCTCGACGATCAAGCTCTCGACCGCGAGCGCGAAGACCGACGCAACGCTCAGCGGCGTGCCCGTCGCGGACGCGGCCCGCCTGCGTGACGTCCTGGCGGAGCGCGGCTCGGCGGAGCTGATGGGCCTATGAGCACGGATCTCTCCGTGGGCGGCATCGCCCCCGAGGACTGGAAGCCGCTTCATCCCCTCACCTACGTTCCTCGGGTTGCGGGCAGCATCGCGGGTGTTGTCGGTCTGGTCTCCTTCAGTAATGCGTCCGCGATTGGGCGCATGCTGAGCGGTGAGACGCCGCCATGGCTCGCAACCACGGGCATTTTCCTAGGCCTTCTGATTGCGGCGGGCATCGTTCTCGCGCTCGCGGGCGCGTACTGTTACCTGTCGTGGAGGAAGACCCGCTACGCGGTGAGCAATACGGCGATCTGGTACCGCGCCGGTATTCTCACGCGCACGCAGCGTCACGCGCGGCTGACGCGGATTCAGACGATCAACGTGTCGTATTCGCTCGTGGGGCGCATCCTCGGCCTCGGATACCTGGATATCGAGGTCGCCGGAGGAGCCGACTCGAATATCAAGCTGGGTCTGCTACCTGCCGCTCAGTTGGAGGAGCTGCGTGCGCTCCTCCTCGCGCTCGCCTCGGGCGCGATCGACGAGGTCGTGGATCCCGCCGACGTCACCGGCGCCTCGGCCCGTGTGGCGACGGCGAAGACCCCGCTCGAGGCCCCGGAGCGCCCCGTTTTCAAGGTCGGCTTCGTCACGCTCCTGTCCTCCATGCTGGCGACCATCGACAACGCGATCGCCCTGTTCTTCGGCGTCTTCCTGATCGGTTTGAACGGATTCCTCGTTGGCATCGTCGGTGTCACGTCGATCATGAGCTTCCTGGGCATCCTGGCGGGCGCGTTCAGCCTTTTGGCGGGCGTGTGGGCGCGTTTCGATCGGGAGTTCGGCTTCACGGCGGCGATCGCTGCGGATGGTGTGCGCATCGACCGCGGCCTGACGGCTCGCCGCCACGTGACGATCCCGCCGGGGCGCATTCATGCCGTCGAGGTGACCCAGCCGCTCATCTGGCGCCTGTTCGGGCGGTATCGCGTGGAGATCACGCAGGCCGGCAACGCGGCTCACACGCAGGATGAGAAGAATAAGGGCATGCAGGTCGATGTGGCCTCGGACGTGCTGCTTCCCGTCGGCACTCGCGTGGAGGCGATCCAGGCGATCGCGATGGCGATCCCGGATCTGGGGGTCGACGATCCGGACGGCTTCCTCGAGTCCCTCCGTTCCGGTACGCGCGAAGACCGCTGGATGACTCCGATCCCGCGGGGCGCGAAGATCCTGGATCCGCTCGAGTACGGCCGCCGCGCCTACGGCTTGACCGACACCGTGTTCGCGATCCGCGACGGGTTTTTCAACCTGCGCTTCTCGATCATCCCGCTGACACGCATCCAGTCGGTGTCCCTGCACCAGGGACCCGTTCAGCGTTGGCGCGGCGTGGCTTCCGTGCGCGCCGAGCTGGTTCCCGGCCCCGTCGCATCCATGGCCGAGCACGTCGAGGCGGGCCGCTGCCTGGAGCTGTGGGCGCAGCTGTCGCAGGCCTCGAAGATTCGCCGTCAGGCCGAGGGCAGCGAGCGCTGGCTCTCCCGCGTCACCGCGATCGTCGAGGCGACCTCGCCGCGCGCGGAGGACGACAAGTAGAGCGGCGATCGGCGACAATGGAGCCATGAGCACCCCCGGACGCCTCGGAATCGGCATCATCGGCATGGGCCACGTCGGGCCCGTCATTGGCTCGGCCCTGCGCGCGGTCGGGCATCAGATCGTCGCCGTCTCGGCGTCCTCGCAGGCCTCCCGCGAGCGCGCGGATGCGATGCTCCCCGGCGTTCCGATTGCGACGCCCGAGGAGGTCGTCCGTCGTTCCGAGGTGGTCATCGTGGCCGTTCCCGACGACCAGATCGGTCCCCTCGTGAGTGGCCTGGCTGACCTGGGTGCCTGGCAGAGCGGGCACATCGTCATTCACCTGTCCGGCGCGTCGGGCGTCGGGCTGCTGAGTCCCGCTGCGGCCGCTGGTGCGATCCCGCTGGCGATCCACCCGGCGATGACGTTCACGGGGACCAGCGTCGACGTGGCGCGCCTGGTCGGCACGCCCTTCGCGGTGACGGCGGCGGCCCCCTTCCTGCCGATCGCCCAGGCCCTCGTCGTCGAAATGGGCGGCGAACCCGTCGTCGTCGCCGAGGAGGACCGCCCCCTCTACCACGCCGGCCTCGCCCACGGCGCCAACTTCATCGCCGGCATCGCCGTGCAGACGACGCGGATTCTCGCGCAGGCGGGCATCGAGAACCCCGCGCTCTACGTGCGCCCCCTCCTGGAGGCGGCCCTCGACCGCGCGCTCACCGAGGGGGTTGCGGGCATCTCCGGGCCCGCCGCCCGCGGGGATGCGGGAACGATCGCGGCGCACGCGCGCTGCCTGGGTGCCCGGGAGGGCCTCGCGGGGGAGCGGGACACCTACGCGGACATGACCCGTGCCCTGACCCGCCTGCTGCGCGACGCGCGTCTCCTCGACGAACGGGCTGCCACCAGCGTCGAGGCTGCCCTGCTCGATCCGGGTGCCTGACGTCTCCCGACCTCGTTCCCCTCACGCGCACCTGCGAGCGCGCTCTCAACCCCGGCCTCGTCGAGGAAATAGAAGGCGTGAGGAAAGCGACTCGATTGCGCACCGGCGGGCCGAAGTTGCAAGAATAGAACTATGACTCATCGTCCTGTCCTCACCCACACGCGTGCCGAGCTGGCTGACGCCCTGTCGCACCTGCACGGCACGAAGGCTCTTGTGATGACCATGGGTGCCCTCCACTCCGGGCACCTGCAGCTCGTGCGCGAAGCCCGCGAACTGGCCGATCACGTGATCGTCACGATCTTCGTCAACCCCACGCAGTTCGCGCCCGGTGAGGATTACGACGCCTACCCGCGCACCCTGGACGCGGACATGGACGCGCTCGAGACGGTGGGCGCGGACCTCGTGTGGGCACCCGCGCCGCAGGACGTCTACCCCACGCCCGCGACCGTGTCGATTGATCCGGGCCCGATCGCGCGTGTCCTCGAGGGCAAGACGCGCCCCACGCACTTCGCGGGCGTCGCCCTGGTGTGCACGAAGGTCGTCAACCTCGTGCGCCCCGACGTGGCGCTCTACGGGCAGAAGGACGCCCAGCAGCTGGCCGTCCTGCGCACCGTTTTCTCCCAGCTGGACATCCCCGTGCGCGTCCACCCCGTGCCGATCGTGCGCGCGGAGGATGGGGTCGCCCTGTCCAGCCGCAACCAGTACCTGAGCGATGAGGAACGCATCCGCGCCCGTGCACTGAATCGCGCGCTTCGTCGCGGTGCCGAGGTCGCCGAGGCCGGGGCGCAGGGCGCGGACATCGTGTCCGAGTGCCGCTCGGTCATCGAGGCTGAGGGTGGTATTGACCTGGATTACATCGCGCTCGTGGACGCGGGGACCTTCGAAATCCTTGCGGGCACCGAGTCTGTGCCCGTCGGCGAGGGGGCTGCTGCTCCCACGATTCTCTCCGACGGCTCGCGCGAGGGACGCCTCCTCATCGCCGCCAAGGTGGGCACGACCCGCCTCATCGACAACATGGAGGTGCCGCTGCGTGGTGCCTCCACACCCGCCGGCCTCGCCGAGCGTGCGGGGGACCTCGCATGATGGAAATAACCCGCGAGATGGCGATCGGCAAGATCCACCGCGCCGTCGTCACCGGTGCCGACCTGCATTACGTCGGGTCGATCACGGTGGACGAGGACCTACTGGACGCCGCGAACATCGTTCCCGGGCAGAAGGTCGACATCGTCGACGTCAACAACGGCGAGCGCCTCTCGACCTACACGATCGCGGGGGAGCGAGGCAGCGGCACGATCCAGCTCAACGGCGCGGCCGCCCACAAGGTGACCGTCGGCGATCTGGTCATCATCATGGCCTACGCCCAGGTGCCCGAATCGCTCGTGCGCCGGGTGAAGCCGTCCGTCGTCTTCGTCGACGGCTCCAACAGGATCGTCAGCGCCGGCGACCATGCGGGCACGGTTCCCGAGGACTCGCAGCGGGCCCGCGAACTGGGCTTGAAGAGCTCCGGCGTCTAAACGGAATGCAACGCTAGCACCCATTCGCTTGAGCGGACGTTCTCCGAAACCGTGCGTATCCGGATAGGTTGTGCGCACGCGGATAGGTTAGACGCATCCGGATAGGTTATTAACCTATCCGGATGTTCGTTACCTATCCGGATGTTCGTTACCTATCCGGATGTTCGTTACCTATCCGGATGTTCGTTACCTATCCGGATGAGTGTTGGTGCCCGCAGGTGGTGGCCCAAACGTGCGCTGAACGGCGGCCACAACGTGCGCTGGAGTGCGGCCACAACGTGTGCCAGTAGCATCTGACTTGCGACAACGTACTGGCTGCGACAGTCCGGAAAGCTGTCCCCTTCGCAGGGGCTCACCCCCGACGCTTGCCCGCCTGCGTGAGGAGCCCAACCGGGCCCCTGCCTCGTTGCGGGGACAAATCCCGGTACGATAGGCGCATGACCGATTCTTCTACGCCCACGCAAGCACCCGCAGACGACACCCCCGAGCAGGTCAAGGTTCGCGCGGCCAAGCGCGCGCGCCTCATGGAGGCCGGCATCCCCGCCTACCCCGTGCGCCTGCCGATCACGACCACCATCAAGGCCGTGCGCGAGAAGTACGCGCACCTCGAGGCCGGCGAAGAAACCGAGGATTACGTGGGCCTGGCGGGCCGCGTCATCCTCGCGCGCAACGGCGGCAAGCTGTGCTTCGCGACCCTCATGGACGGTGAGGGCAACAAGATTCAGGTCATGCTCTCCGCCGCCTCCGTCGGCGCCGAGTCCCTGGCCGCCTACAAGAATGACGTTGACCTGGGCGATCACCTCTTCGTCCACGGCCGCGTCATCTCCTCGCGCCGCGGCGAGCTGTCGATCTTCGCGACCCCCGCCGAGGTCACGCCCGAGGCACAGGCCGCCTACGACGCCGCTCCCACCGCGCTGCCCGCCCCCGATGCCTCGTGGGCCATCGCCTCCAAGGCGATCCGCCCCCTGCCCAAGACCTGGACCACCGAGGACGGCGAAGAGATCACCCTGTCCGAGGACCAGCGCATCCGCCGCCGCGAGCTTGACCTGATCACGCGCCCCGCCGCGCGCGACATGATCCGCATTCGCGCGGCCGTCAACCGCTCGATCCGCGAGAACTTCTTCCGCCGCGACTACATCGAGCTCGAGACGCCGATGCTGCAGATGATCCACGGCGGTGCTGCCGCGCGTCCCTTCGTCACGCACATGAACGCGCTCGACACCGATCTCTATCTGCGCATCGCGACGGAGATCTACCTCAAGCGCGCGGTCGTCGGCGGCGTCGACCGCGTCTTCGAGATGAACCGCAACTTCCGCAACGAGGGCATGGACTCCTCGCACAGCCCCGAGTTCACGTCCCTGGAGGCCTACGAGGCCTACTCGGACTACAACGGCATGGCTGAGCTGACCCGCGACCTCATCCAGCAGGCCGCGCGCGACGCCTTCGACCTGTCCGAGGGCGAGGAGATCGTCCGCCTGGCCGACGGCACTGAGTACGACCTGTCGGGCGAGTGGGACCGCATCGACCTGTACGGCTCCACCTCCGAGGCCCTGGGCGAGGAGATCACGGTGGAGACGCCGCGCGAGACCCTCGTCAAGTACGCCGAGCGCATCGGCCTGGAGGTCGACGACTACGCGGTCTCTGGCAAGATCGTCGAGGACATCTTCGAGGAGCTCGTCGCCTCCAAGCTGTGGGCGCCGACCTTCGTCTATGACTTCCCGGAGGACACCTCCCCGCTGACCCGCTACCACCGCTCGCGCCCCGGCCTGACCGAAAAGTGGGACCTGTACGTGCGCGGCTTCGAGACGGGCACCGCCTACTCCGAGCTTGCCGACCCGGTCGTCCAGCGCGAGCGCTTCGAGGTGCAGGCGCTTGCGGCCGCCAACGGCGACCCCGAGGCCATGGTCATGGACGAGGACTTCCTCGTCGCCATGGAGCAGGGCTTCCCGCCGTGCGGCGGCATGGGCATGGGCATCGACCGCCTGCTGATGGTGCTGACCGGCCAGGGCATCCGCGAGACGATCCCGTTCCCGCTGGTCAAGCGCCTGGGCTGACGTTAGACGCGAGAGGGCCCCGGCCTCGTTCCCTGTAGGAGGGACGAGGCCGGGGCCACTTCGTGCGTTCGCGCGGTCGCGGGCCTAGACGAAGGAACGCCGGGACGACATGCGCGTGTGGACGAGGTCGAGGAGCTCGTGCGCGGCACCGTCGTCGAGGACGAGGTCGGTGGCGACCCCCGCGCGCAGGGCTCCCAGCAGCGGGAGTGCCTTGGAGGTGCCGGAGACGACGCACAGGCGGCGCGGGATCTTCTTGAGCGTGGATGGGCACGGGCCGGACGCGCGGTCGTTGAGGTGCATGTTCGTGGAGCCGTCCTCGCGGATGAGGACGGTGCACACGTCGCCGACGACGCCGTCGTTTTGCGCTGCGGCGATCTCGTTGGGGTCGAGGAATCCGCCCGAGTAGACGTGGGAGGGTAGGCGTGCGGACATCGATCCCACGCCGAACAGGGCGACGTCGGCGCTGTCGATCGTGTTGAGGACCGACTGGACGGAGCGCTCGCGCCAGAGGGCCTCCTTGGTGTCCGCGTAGTCGAAGAAGGCGGGGACGGGGAAGTTGACGATGCGCCCGCCGATGGCCTTGGCGGCTCGGGCGATGATGGCCTCGGCGTAGGGCATGCCCGACTCGGTGGCGGTCGCCGCGCCGTTGAGCTGGACGACGGTCGAGCCCGGGAAGGACACGTGGGGCATTGCGCGCGTGACCTCCGCGGTCGTGTTTCCCCAGGCGATGCCGAGGGTGACGCCGGGGAAGAGCATGTCGACGAGGTGTTCGGCGGCGACCAGTGCAACGTTGTGCAGGCGGTTGACCTCGGTGTGCACGTCGTGAACGGGGACGACCGAGACCTGGACTCCGAACAGGTCGGCGATCTGACCGGCGAGGGTGCCTTTCAGGCCGGGGGATGCGGACACGGAAATGCGTACGAGGCCGACCTCTCGCGCGTGGGCGAGGAGTCGCGAGACCGAGGAGCGCGATATCTGCAGGTGGCGGGCGATTGTTTCCATCGTCTGCCCCTGGAGGTAGTACATCGAGGCGGCCTCGTGAGCCTGTTCGTCACGTATTGTCACGTTTTCTAGTGTGCCATGCACAGGCGTGCAGGTGTGTGACTTTCGAGATCAGATAGAGTGTCGGCCAATCTGGAACGATGTGTGGCAGATGACCAGGGTCACACCTGTAGGCCTGCACGGATGTGCACTCGGTTTGGGCCAACGTGCATCAAGTGCCATACTGTGACGTGACCCGCGAATCATATCCGAGCGGATACCGTTCGACGGTACACAGTTAGCGGTGGTACAACACCGGTGACCCGGTGCGAAGACGCGCCGGAGAAAGATAGGGAAACATGCTCACAACATTGCTCCCGGCAGCCGCCGATATGGCTGCCCCGACCACGGGCCAGCTTTTCTGGTCTGAGTTCCTCGGCACTGCCGTCCTCCTGCTCCTCGGTGGCGGCGTCGTCGCCACGAACCTCCTGCCCAAGTCCAAGGGCAAGGGCGGCGGCTGGCTGCTCATCAACTGGGGATGGGGCCTGGCGGTCTTCGCCGGCGTCTATGTTGCCTTCCGCTCTGGCGGCCACCTGAACCCCGCCGTCACTATTGCCAAGGCTGTCGGACACGCCTTCGACTCCTCCGTTGAGCTCGCCCCCGGCGTTGCGGTCAACACCACCAACATTCTCGTCTACATCGTTGCCCAGTTCCTCGGCGCCTTCGTCGGTGCGGTCCTGTGCTGGCTGACCTTCAAGAAGCACTTCGACGAGGATTGCGACCCCGCCCTCAAGCTGGGCGTCTTCTCCACCGGCCCCGAGATCCGCTCCTACGGTTGGAACTGCCTCACTGAGGCCATCGGCACCGCCGTCCTGATCCTGTGGGTCTACGTCTCCGGCTACACCGAAACTGCGATCGGCCCGCTCGGCGTCGCCCTCATCATCGTCGTCATCGGTAACTCGCTCGGTGGCCCCACCGGTTACGCCATCAACCCGGCCCGTGACCTCGGCCCGCGTATCGCTCACGCGATCCTGCCGATCAAGGGCAAGGGCGGCTCCGACTGGGGTTACTCCTGGGTTCCCGTCGTCGGCCCGATCATCGGTGCCATCGTCGGCACCGTCATCTACTTCCTCGCTCTCGCCTGAGAGTGAGTGCGCGGGCGAGGCCGGCGTGGCCTCGCCCGCGTGGAACCCCACCGCCGGGGTGACATTTTCTGGGACTAGGAAGTCCCAACAGCCGCGCAGGTGGCTAGGCGCGGCATACACAACGATGTGACAACGCCACCGAAAGGACACTCATGACCACCGAAAAGTTCGTTCTCGCCATCGATCAGGGCACCACTTCGACCCGCGCGATTATCTTCAACCACTCCGGCGAGATCGTTTCCGTCGGCCAGAAGGAATTCACCCAGATCTTCCCGAACCCGGGCTGGGTCGAGCACAACCCCATCGAGATCTGGGATACCACTCGTACCGTCGTCGCGGAGGCTCTGCAGAAGGCGGAGATCAACCGTCACCAGCTGGCGGCCGTGGGCATTACTAACCAGCGCGAGACCACCGTCGTGTGGGATAAGAACACCGGCGAGCCCGTGTACAACGCGATCGTCTGGCAGGACATGCGTACCTCCGACATCGTCAAGGAACTCGAGGGTGACGAGGGGCCGGATCGTTTCCGTCAGATCTGCGGCCTGGGCCTGTCCCCGTACTTCTCGGGCTCCAAGATCAAGTGGATCCTCGACAACGTCGAGGGTGCTCGCGAGCGCGCCGAGGCCGGCGACCTGTACTTCGGCAACACGGACTCCTGGGTCCTGTGGAACCTGACGGGCGGCGTCAACGGCGGCGTTCACTGCACCGACGTCACCAACGCCTCGCGCACCATGCTCATGGACATCCGCACGCTGTCCTGGCGCGAGGACGTCTGCGAGATTTTCGGTATTCCGATGTCGATGCTCCCCGAGATTAAGTCCTCCTCCGAGGTCTACGGCTACGGTCGTAAGAACGGCCTCCTGGTCGATACCCCGATCGCGGGCATTCTCGGCGACCAGCAGGCGGCCACCTTCGGCCAGGCCTGCTTCGAGAAGGGCATGGCGAAGAACACCTACGGCACCGGCTGCTTCATGCTCATGAACACTGGCACCGAGCCCGTCTTCTCCAACAACGGTCTGCTCACCACGGTGGCCTACAAGATCGGCGAGCAGCCGGCCGTGTACGCCCTCGAAGGCTCGATCGCCGTCGCCGGCTCGCTGGTCCAGTGGCTGCGCGATAACCTCGGCATGATCGTCAAGTCTTCGGACATCGGCGAGCTGGCCAGCACGGTCGAGGACAACGGCGGCGTCTACTTCGTCCCCGCCTTCTCCGGCCTGTTCGCCCCCTACTGGCGTTCGGACGCTCGCGGCGCGATCGTGGGCCTGACCCGTTACGTCAACAAGGGCCACATCGCCCGCGCCGTCGAGGAGTCGACCGCGTTCCAGAGCGCCGAGGTCCTCGACGCGATGAACGCCGACGCCGGCGTGCCGCTCAAGGAACTCAAGGTTGACGGTGGCATGACGCACGACGACCTGGTCATGCAGTTCCAGGCCGACCTGTGCGGCGTGGACGTCGTTCGCCCGAAGGTCATCGAGACGACCGCTCTGGGTGCCGCCTACGCGGCCGGTATGGCGGTTGGCTACTGGTCGGGCACCGACGATGTCGTGGCCAACTGGCAGGAGGGCAAGCGCTGGACGCCCTCCATGGAGCCGGCCGAGCGCGACCGCACCTACCGCCTGTGGAAGAAGGCTGTGACGCGTACGCTCGACTGGGTCGACGACGACGTGTTGTGACAGTCATTCCATAGACAGTGACGAGGCCGGGGCTGCGTTGAGTGGTCCCGGCCTCGCCGCGTGTGGGGAGAGGTGCGTTAGAACGTCTCGTAGGAGACGCGCGCGCCCCCGGCCTGGATGATGCGCGAAATGTCGCGGACTATGCGGGCGGAGCCGCACACGTAGTACGTGGCCTGGGGGTCGATGCCCTCGGCGTTCAGGTAGTCGGTGATACGCCCGTGAAACGTGCCGGGCACCGCCTCGCGGCTGACGCATCGGACGAGTCGTGGCAGCGGTGTGCCCGCTCGGCCTGTCAGGTCGTCTTCCGTCCGTGAGCATCCGACGATGAGCATGTCGTCGTCGCGTCTGTCGGCCTCGAACGCTGCGAGGAATGGGGCGATGCCCGTCCCTGTCGCGATGAAGATGCGCCGATGGGGTGCCTCGGCGTCGGTCGTGCTCCGGTCTGGCGTGACGAGCCAGTGGCCGTAGGGCAGCTCGAGGTCGACGTCGTCGCCGGGTGCGATGGTGCGAGCCCAGGAGGCACCCATGCCCTTCGTGCGCACGTCAACGAGGAGCCTGACGGTGCGCCCGGGGGCTGATGCGAGGGAGTACGGTCGCCATTCGAATGGAGCGACCCGAACGAGAGCGTACTGGCCCGCCTCCCACGTCGCGCACTCGGGGAGTGCGAGCGTGATGTCGCGGGTGGTGGGGCTCATCCAACGAGCGTGTTGGACGGTCGCCCGATGGCGTGCCGCCCCGGCGGTGCGTTCAGTCGTCGTGTCGTGGGAGGAGCTCGCGTGATCCTGGGTGGGGACCTGATCGCGCAGTGCGCGCATGATGCGGGGATATCCCGCGGGCCCGAGCACCTTGCAGGCCGTGGACATGCCTGCCAGAGCGGCGCCCACGATGCCGGGCATTCCGGCGTCCTGTCCGGTCAGGTAGAGGCCGTCGACGGGGGTCGAGGGGGAGGTCAGGTCCGCGGTGAAACGCTCGGGCGTGAGGGGTAGACCGTAGAAGCATCCGCCCTCGTGTGATGTGAAGTGTTCGATCGTGAGCGGGGTGCCAACCTCGACGAAGCGCACACTGTCCTTGAATCCGGGTATGGCCGTGTCCGCGAGGTCGATGAGTCCGCGTGCCATCGCCGACGTTAGGCCTTCGTAGTCCGCCCCGCGCATCCCCGGCCTCGTTCCTGACCATCGGTCGAAAGCGTCCGGCCGGGCGAAGGAGACGATTTCCGCCGTCGCGTGGCGGTCTCCGGCTTTGATTCCCGGGAACGAGATGAAGGCTGATTGAGGGCGTCCCTGGCACAGGTCCTCGGTCATCTGCTCCAGGTCGTCGGGTCCCCGGCCCTTATTGACCCAGACGTTCGAGCCGTCCACACCGGCGGGGTAGTGGTCGAGCGTGAGGTAGACGGTTACCGCCGAGCCTCCGTGCCCGAGGTGGGCGATCCTCTCTCGGGCACGCGCAGTGAGCGCGCCGACCGGACCGGTCGCCCGCAGTAGCTGGGTGTAGGTTTCGCGCGCGCCGACGCCGGAAATAACGATGGGAGCACGCTCCTCGTAGGAGGCAGGCTCTGCACCGCTGCGATCGGTGACGCGCACACCCACTGCTCGCCCGTCCTCGACGAGGATGTCGTCGACGTCCTGGCACAGGCGGATCTCGCCTCCGGATGCGCGGATCCGCTCCTCGATCATGCGCGCGATCTGCCCGCTTCCGCCGCGTGGGAACCATGCGCCATCCATGTAGTGGCACACGATCATCGCGTGGGCAACGAACGCGCTGCGAGCGGGCTCGACCCCGTAGTCGCCCCAATGCGTGGTGAGGAGGGCGCGCAGGGCCGGGTCGTGGAAGCGGCGCTCCATGTAGTGCTCCGTCCGTTCCAGGGCACATCCTGCCCGCAGGCGCAGCGCGAGGTGAATGGCGGGGGACGCCTGTGGCGGGACCATCTCGGCCATGTAGCGCAGCGACATCCACGAATAGGCGCGCGTCACGTCCCGGCAGTAGCGTCGAATGGCTCTCTTCTCGCGTGGAAACAGGGAGATCAGGAGGCGTTGGTACTCCTCGATACTGGATGGGATTGTGACGTCGAGGCCGTGGTCGGGGAGGACGAAGCGGTCATAGCCCGTCGGCATTCGGTTCCAGGTGAGCGCGCCGCCGGTGAGGTAGTCAAACAGCTGGCGTGGGCGGGATCCCGGGTGCATGTCGCCGACGTAGTGCAGCCCGACATCCCAGGAAGCGCCCATCCGGCGGAACGAGTGGGTGAGGCCGCCGGGGGTGTGGTGCTTTTCGAGGACGAGCACGCGCGCTCCCGCGACTCCGGCAAGGAGGCCGGCCGTCGTGAGTGCACCGATGCCCGAGCCGATAATGATCGCGTCATACATGGAAACTCCCAAAACTAGACAGTGTCTACTTATAACAACATGTGCGCTAGACACTGTCAAGTTTGGCTGCTGTCTCGGTTACACTGAGTCCATGACGTGCTCTACGACATCCGAAGGACTGCGCGAGGCGATCCTCGCGATCAGTCGCGATCTCCTCAACGAGGGCGGGCCCTCCTCCCTGTCCATGCGTGAAGTGGCTCGTCGTGCGGGCTGTACGCACCAAGCTCCCTACCACTACTTCCAGGGGCGCGAAGGGATCCTCGTGGCGCTTGTCGAGGAGGGATACCGCTCACTCGAACGGACGCTGTGCGAGGCCAGGGAACGCAGCGAAGGCGCGTCGCCGCAGGACGTGACGCGAGCCGCCGGACACGCCTACCTCACGTGCGCGCTGGCGAACCCCGGGGTCTTCCGGATCATGTTTCGATCGGATATGTACGATGCGGCCGCGCATCCGGGACTAGCGCAAGCCAGCATGGCGGCACGCTCCCAGCTGCGTTCGTTGGCGCGCATCGCTTATGGGACCGACGATCCACACGCGGAAGTGACCCTGTGGGCATACATTCACGGCCTCGCCACTCTCGTCCTTGATGGGCCGTCGGCCCTCGGCAGCGGAGGCGACGCGCAGCGCTTCGCCCGCCACACCATCGAATCGCCCTTCTTTATCGACGGAGTGACGGGTGAATGATGGGCCTTGTGCCTATGAGGGGAAATGTCTAGGACCCAAGGCCGATCAGGGCCAGGCAATCGTCGGTTACTCTAATTCCATGGAAAACCCTAATGATCAAACGACATACCTCGTCGTAGATGGCGAGAATATTGATGCGACGCTGGGCCTTTCTGTCCTCGATCGTCGCCCGAATCCCGAGGAGCGCCCCCGCTGGGACCGTGTCCTCGAGAGCGCGCACGGCCGCTGGGGCCAGAAGGCCAAGGGCCTATTCTTCCTGAACGGTTCGTCCGGCTTTCTGCCGATGGGCTTCGTCCAGGCGCTCACGGCCATGGACTACTCGGTGATTCCCCTGTCGGGTCCCGCCGAGATGAAGGTCGTCGACGTTGGCCTCCAGCGCACCATGGACGCGATCGCGCAGCTCGGCACGGGCGACGTCATCCTGGCCAGCCACGACGCTGACTTCCTGCCCCAGATCGAGACCCTCCTCGACCAGGGTCGCCGCGTCGCGGTCATGTGCTTCAAGGAGTTCCTCTCCTCCCAGCTCCACGAGCTGGAGGAGCGAGGCCTGGAGATCATCGACCTCGAATACGACGTGCACGCCTTCCAGGTGCGCCTGCCCAGGCTCCACATCATCGACATCGACGACTTCGACCCGATGGCCTTCCTGTAAGCCTGAGAGGCGCGCGACGCGCAGCGCAGAGATACCAAACGAGCCGGGCGGCCCCGCGAGGGGCCGCCCGGCTAATCTATGCCTGGATGAGCGACGAGGCCGCGTGGCTCACGCCTGCGTGTTCTTACCCTTGAGGGCGGCCAGGCGAGCCTCGATCTCCACCTGCGAGGAGTCGGTCTGCAGCTCAGCGAACTGGGCATCCAGCGACGATGAGGCCAGTTCCATCTTGCCCTGGGCGAGAGCCTCCTGCTGGCGCACGCGATCCTCGAAACGACCGAGTTCGCTCGTGGGATCCAGGATGTTGATGGAGTTGAGGGCGTCGGTCACCTGTGCCTGCGCCCGCGCGGTCTTCTCGCGGGCGATCAGCTGGTCGCGGCGGGTCTTGAGCTCGGAGAGCTTATCCTTCATCTGAGCGAGACCGGTCTTGAGGCGCTCGGCAACATCACGCTGAGAAGCGAGAGCGGGTTCCTCGGTCTTGACCTCGTTCTCGAACTGGATCTGCTTACCGAGAGCGACCTTAGCCAGGTTATCCCACTTATCGGCTCCTGCCTCGTCTCCGGCGGCGCGCAGCGAGTCAGCCTTCGCGGAAGCAGCGGCCGCCTTCTGGCCCCAGTCAGCAGCTGCCTTGACGTCTTCCTCGTAGTCACGCTCCGCCATGCGCAGGTTGCCCAGCGTCTGAGCGATCGCGTTCTCGGCCTCGATGATCGAGTTGGTGTAGTCGCGGATGAGCTGGTCGATCATCTTCTGCGGGTCCTCGGCCTTGTCGAGGAGCGCGTTGATGTTCGCCTTGGCGAGCTGAGCGATGCGGCCCAGGATCGTCTGCTTTTCGGCCATGATGTTCTCCTTTGTGGGGTGGTGCGCATGTGCGCGGGTTGTGCGCGAGGAGAGAGCCTCGCTGGTCTTGGTGGGTGAACTACTGTGAGTCCGAACCGGATGGTGGACCGGTACGTGTCGGGGAGGGCGTCGTCGTCACGGTGTGCGCGTCCCTCCCGATTGGCGCCCGGCGGTGCGCAGCGGATCAAGCGTGGCGTTCAGCTTGGCTTCCGTGGCGCGCGCGTGCTCGAGCGCGTCGAGCGGATTGTCGTTGTGAATAAGGGCCTCCTGTGCCCGTGCGATCGCCCCGCGAGCATCGGTGATGAGGAGAGCGAGCAGGGTCTGGTCGGTCTGGAGGTTGTCAGCCTCCTCAATGTCCGAAGAGAGGGACGCGATGGCAGCGCCAAGCCGATCCTCGATGTTATCCAGATCGAGTTTTGCCGTGAAGATCGCGTTCGTTTCGTGGTAGGCCATGAGGAGTGCTCGTTCGGCAGTATCGACTGCGGAAGCTGCGAGTTCGGCGTCCGTGTCAATGATTGCCTGGGCGGACTCAATGGCGCTGCGCGCAGAGGTGAGCAGCGACGCGGCCTTGTTGGGATTGTCCTCGAGTGCAGCCAGTACCGTGCCGGGGTAAATGCTGGCAATGGTCGCCAGCTCCTCCCTGGAGCGCTCGACGTCAGCCAGCTCTTCGGTCAGGCGCTCCTGGGCTTCAGTCAGGCGAGTGGGCAGAGCGGTGCGCTCGGAACGCTTCGTGCTGAAGGGAGCCTGAGCATCGCGCAGAAGGCCGAGGTGCGTGTCGAGATCGCTGACCATCTGTGACGCTAAGCTCTTCTTAGTCGCTGGGTTGTACGTCGCGTGGCACTGCTTCAGAAGGGCGTCCCCGCGAGAGAGCGCCTCCTTCGCCGCCTTGATGCGGTTACGGAACTGTTCGGTTGCCGCGATACCGAACTGTGCGCGGGCGTAGTCCCATTCCTTTTCGGCGTCGCGTACTTCCTGATCGGCTTGGGACAGGCGATCACTCGCCTGCTGGACCGCCCTGTCGGCATCTCGCTGCGCGGCCTTGTCCTCGCGCTCATCCCTGCGGCGCGATATGCGCCATGCGGCCGTTTCAATTTCTACGGCTTGTTTTTCTTCTTCTCGCTGCTTGGTCCACAGTTCGAAGAAAATGCCGATCACAAAGAGGAAACCCACGCCGAGGAATGCGAGAACGGTCTTGATTTTGTCGTACTTGGTTTCCTTTGTCAGATCCTGGTTATATGCCTCGCGGCGGGAGGCAATTTCCTCGGCCGTGTAGTAGGAGTTGCTAAGGTCGCTGATGAAGGCTGTTGGGCCCGCAGCTGCTTCCTCGGGGGTGAGCGGGGTCGACTTGTATGCCCGACGGGCTGCCGATAGTGCACTCTTAATGTAACCTTCGGTCAACACATTGCCGCGTATCAACCGAGCCATCTCGTTGCCAACGCAGTAGACGTCCGTTCCGTCCTCATATCCGACAACGTAGAGGATGACCTTGTCGTTGTGCTCGATATTGGCGAGGGTGGACTGGCACCACTTCGCCGGTTCCTGGTCGGAAAAGTTGGGGACGATGGCGATGTAGACAGGAACGGAATACTTGGAGTCGAGGGATTCTGCGCGGGTCTCGATATTCGCGCGCTGCTCGTCGCTGAGGAAGCCGTCCGAATCGGTGACGTATCCGCTCGGCGTGAGCGGCTCGGTCGCAAATGCTGGCGCGCCAACGACAAGCATCGCGGCCGTCATAACGGCTGCGATACCCATGCGTCGAATCCGTGGCACGCGATCCTCCTTGGTGAGTGGCGAACAGATAAAAATACATGATTGCGGATGATAATGTCCACATAATCTTGTAGGGTCTGTCACATTATGTCGATCTGTGATGAGTGTATACGACGATCAGGTACGGGTGACAGTTGCGCCTACACGGACGGGGGTAAGCAATGGGTCGTCGAACGCCTCCTCTAGTGTCGCCCTGGCGCTGCAATCGCTCGCTCAGCGAGCGTCGTGGCGCGCGAGGCCGCTGCGCTTGCCTGCAGGGGATCTTCGTCGAGGGCTTCGCGTGCCGCGGTCATCGCTTGCTCGGCCTCGCGCATCAGCTTGTTCACGTCGAATAGAGCCGACCCTTCGTGCCTGTTCAAGTGCTCGCGAGCCCGGGTCAGGGCAGCATCGGCATTGCGGATGTCGCGCTCGGCGGTCTCTCGCGCCCTGCGCTGCGCGCCATCCTGAGTCGTCAGGGGAGCGAGCAGCGCCTCCAGCCGGAGCTCCACATCGCGCAGGCTCTCGAGAGCACCGAGGGGGTCCTCGTCGCTGACCAGCGCACGCTGGCCCTGGGAGATGGCGGCCTCTGCCTCGTCCAGAAGGGGGCCGAAGGAAGCGGCGGCGGAATCGAGGCGCTTCGCATCCGAGAGGGACTGAGACACGGAACCGATGGAAGCGGCGAGCTTCTCGCGGAATGTATCGAGGTCGGTCTTTGCGGAGAAAATGGCATCCGTCTGCGCGTTTGCCATGGACAGTGCGCGCTGGGCGGTATCCAGTGCGGAGGCTGCGCGGGTGGCGTCGGTGTCGAGATGCGCGCCGGCCGTCTCCAACGCCGCACGAGCGGACTCCAGCAGTTGTTCCGCGCGCTGCGGATTGTCCTGGAGGGAAGCGAGCATGGATGCGGGGTAGAGGCCCGCGATGCTCGTCAGCTCTTCCTTCGCGCGCTCCAGGTCAGCGAGTTCCTCGACGAGGCGCTCGCGGGCATCGGCGACCTGCGCGGGAAGCGATAGCCGCTTCTCGCTCTGTGCGGCGAACTCCTGGCGAGCATCCTGGAGCGGCGGAAGGTTCTTGTCGAGATCCTCCGTGATTGTCGAGGCGAGGCGTCGCTTGGTGTGAGCGTCTGGGGTGAGCTCTATCTGTTCGTAGGTGTCGAAGCCCCGTGCAATCGCATCCTTTGCTGCCTCGAGGCGGTGCCCGTACTGTTCGGTCGCAGCGCTACCGAACTGGGCGCGAGCGTAGTTCCAGTCCTCTTCCGCGCCGCGCACCTGCTCCTCGGCCTCCGACAGGCGCCGCCTGGCCTCCGCAGCGGCCCTCAGGGCGTCGCGCCGCACGGTGTCCACGATCGGGGTGCGATCCTCGGCCTCCGGGGTACGATACGTGGTCTCAGTAGTGGGTTCGTCGTCTCCGTTCAATTTCCGCCCCCACACCCATACGTTGGAGACAATGGCGATCACAATGACCGCAGATATGAGGATGTTAGCGCCGCGCTTCCTCTTCTTTTCTTCCTGCTCTCTTTCTTCCCTCGCCTTTTTCTCTTGTTCCTGGCTCTTGCGGTGGCTGGCAGCTAGATCCGCGCTGAAGTCATATGAGCTGCGTAGGTCGCGAATGAAGGCCTCGGCACCTGCCGCTGCCTCTTCGGGGGGCAATGGCGTTGTTTTGTACTTGCGATGGGCGGCACTGAGCGCGCTGTCCATCATTATCCTGGTGCTGTAATCCGACATCTCCCGAGCCATTTTCGCGTCCGTGCAGAACGCATCCGTGCCATCCTCGTAGGAGACAACGTAGAGGATGCCTTTTTCGCTTGTGCGTGATTGCTTGAGGGTAGCCTCACACCAAGCGGACGGTTTCTGGTCGGAGAAATTGGGGACCACGACGACGTCGATGATCGTGTTGTACGTGGTGTAGAACGCCTGCGCGGGAGACTCGATCGTTGCGCGTTGCTCGTCGCTCAGGAAAGAGTCCGGATCGGTGACGTGTCCCTCTGTGGTGAGGGGCTCGGTTGCGAATGCGGGCGTGCCGCCGACGAGCAGCGCAACCGCCATGATGGCGACGAGGCCGAGGCGTCGGATCCGTGACACGTTGCCCTCCTGTTCGTCGGGAACTGATAAACGCTCGCTGCGGGTCACGGGGTCAGAAACTGCCGGAGGCCGACGACCATCCGGAGTCGGAGCTCCCGCTGCCCCAATCGGAGCCGCCCGACCCCCAGTCGGAACCACCGCCCGAGGCGAAGGACCAGCCGGAGCCGGAGGAGCGCGATCCGCTGCGGAAGGGATCGAAGTCATCGTCGTCGTAGTGGTGATGGTGATAGTGATGGTGAGACCCGGCGTTCGAGAACAGAGTCGACCACAGGAGGAAGTCGCCCAGCGAGGATCCGGTGAAGGATCCGTTGCCCCCCGTGGGCTGTCCCCACGTGCCGCCGACGTTCTGGATCGGCGTCGCCATGACGTTATCGGCGAGGGCGCGCGCGTTTGTTGCATGGGACATCGCAGCGTCGGGGTCCTCGTCGAGCACGTCGCGTGCGCTGCTGAGGGCGGTCTCCGCGTCGTTGAGCGTGGAACGGACATTCAGGTCGATGGCGCCTCGCCGACCCTGCACGTAGCGCTGTGCCTGGGCCACGGCCGAGTCCGCCAGGGAGATTTGCGCCTCCGCGGCGGCGTACGCCTTCTGGTAGGCCTCCTCCTTCGTGCGCAGTGGCTCGAGCGCAGCGTCGAGTGTCGCCTCGGCCATGCGAAGGTGCTCGAGAGCGGCGAGCGGATCACCGTTGTTTGCCAGCGCGGCCTGCGCCTCTTTGATCGCGGCCCGCGCGTCGGCCACCATCGGATCGAAGACGGTCGGATCCGTGTCCAGGTTGTCGACGTCTGTGATGTCCGAAGAAATGGAGCTGATTGCGGCGACGAGGCGATCGCGGATGGCGTCCAGATCGGACTTGGCGGAGAAAATCGCGTCCGTCTGGTGTTTTGCCATCGTCAGGGCGCGCAGGGCGGTGTCGAGGGCGCTTGAGGCCCGTGCACGGTCGGTGGATACCGCCGCGTCGGCGGCGTCGAGTGCGCTGCGAGCCGAGGTAAGCAACGCCGAGGCCTGCTCCGGATTGTCCTGGAGGGACGCGAGCATCTGCGTCGGGTACAGGGCCGCGATGGAGGTAAGCTCGGCCTTCGCACGTTCGAGGTCCGAGAGCTCTTCGGCGAGGCGTTCGCGTGCTTCGCTGATGCGCTGGGGGAGGGACGCCTGTTCGGCGCGTTTGGTTGCAAACGACGCCTGGATGGCGCTGAGCGGGTTCATGTTGGCCCCCAGGTCGGCCATGATGGCGGTGGCCAGTCGCAGTTGCTCGGCGGGTACGGGCGTCGAGTTCATCTGGGATTGTGCGCTGAAACCGCGGGAGACAGCCGCCTTACCGATGTCGATCGCTTGGGCGAAACTATCGGTGGCGCCGAGGCCGAACTGGGCACGAGCGAAGTCCAATTCGTCTGACGCCGTGCGGATCTGTTCATCGGCAGCCAGGAGTTGGCGGTTCGCTTCCTGGACCGCCCGTGCTGCGGCTTGGGCGTCAACCTGCGCCGCCTGCTGCGCGACGACCCTGTTGCGCTTCGACGAGCGTGACACGGCGAAGCCGATGACACAAAAGCCGGCGACCAGGACGATGAGGAACAAGAAGATGGCGAGGATCGCGCCTACGCCGTTGCTGGAACTGGACTCGGAGGCCCTGGAATTACTCGACGAACCCGAGCGGGATGGGCTCGAAGAGTTTGCGTTGACGAGAGCGTCGACGAAGGCGTTGACGCCCCTGGCACCATCGGAGGACGTCAGCGGCTTCGACGACAGCTGAGCCTCCGAGGCCCTGACCGCGCTTTGGAGCACGGACGGGGAAGTCCCGTTGTAGACGCATGCGGCGTCGTGTCGCTCAGAGTAGGCGATGACGTAGACGATGGTTCCAGCGTTCAACGATGAACGCTGGACGGTCTGCTGGCACCACGTCTGCGCATCCATGCCCGACAAGTTTGCGACAAAGACGACGGAGACGTTCATGCCGTGGGACGCAGCCTTGCTCGTGGCTGACTCGACCGACGAACGGTCGGAGTGAGACAGCCATCCGTCTGGGTCTGTCACGCTTCCGTTGACGCTCAGGGGGGAGGCAGCGAAGGACGGGAGTCCGAGTGCAAGCAGTAACGTGGTCAGCACAGCGACGAGGCTGAAGCGGCGGATTCGTGACACTGGGTCCTCCTGCGAAGTGGCGAACAGAGAAACATACATCACGCCACACGGTCCTGTCGAGCATGTGACGAAACCAGCGTCGCGTGATTGTTGCCCTGGGGTCAGTCTACGTGAAAGTTGGCTCTTCCTGGGATGAGCGGTGCTGTTCGCTACAGGCGACGGCCCGTCTCCCACGCGCACGGGGAGAGCGCCCTATGATAGGGGGAGCCCATTGGGCTCACAGACTATTGAGAGAAGGAGGGGACTATGCCCACCGGTAAAGTGAGGTTCTTCGACGCGGATCGCGGTTTCGGTTTCATCGCAGGAGACGACGGGGCGGATGTCTTCCTCCACTCGTCCGCGCTGCCGGCCGACCACCCCAACCCCCGAGTGGGTGCTCGCGTGGAGTATTCGGTCGCTGACGGACGCAAGGGACCGCAGGCCCTGAGCGTGCGCTTCCTGAAGGAGACAGCTTCCGTTGCCCGAGCCAAGCGCCGCAAGCCGCAGGCGATGGTGCCCGTCGTCGAGGACCTGATCAAGCTCCTTGACTCGTCGAGTGCCGCCCTGCGTCGCGGATCGTACCCGGACAACGCGACCAAGATCGCGAAGGTGCTGCGCGCCGTCGCAGAGGAATTTGATGCCTAAAACTGTGGCCCGTGTGCGGGCAGTGAAGAAGGACGCCGTCCTCGAGGGCGCCGTCGACGTCGCGCGCGCTGGCGCCGAGGCCGTGGCCCATCCGCGTCCCGTCGGCGATCACGTCGGCTTCGAGATGGTGTCGGAACGCCTGGGCACCCACTATTTCGCGTCGACTGACGCTGGCTACGTGGGTTGGTGCTGGGCGGTGACCGTTGCGCGCGTGCCGCGCGGGCGCGTCGCCACCGTGTGCGAGGTCGACATGACTCCTCGCGAGGGTGCGCTTCTCGCCCCCGAGTGGGTGCCGTGGGAGGAACGCCTGCGTCCCTCGGACATTTCGCGCGACGACGTTTTGCCGTACAAGGCGGAGGACGAGCGCCTCGAGCAGGGCTTCGAGGACACGAGCGATGATCCGGATCTGCCGATCGTGCGTGAACTTGGGCTGGGGCGAGCACGCGTCCTGTCGCAGGAGGGGCGCGATCAGGCGGCTAAGCGCTGGTACGATTCCGAGCGCGGGCCGAAGTCGGGGCGTCGCCCGCGTAACACCTGCTCCTCGTGCGGCTTCCTCATGAAGATGAGCGGCGACATGCGCACCATGTTCGGTGTGTGCGCGAACGAGTGGGCCACCGACGACGGGGCCGTCGTGTCCCTGGATCACACATGTGGGTCCCACTCAGAGACCGACGTTCCCAAGAACGGTACGGCGTGGCCGGTGCGCCCGTCGCGCATCAACGAGGGGGCGCTCGACGCGGAGCCGATGCCGCGGGCGTCGGACGAGCTGAAGGCGGACGAGGCCGGGGCGTCGGCGGCTTCCGAACAGGCTGACTGACGTCCGCTTCCGTGACGAACTGAGAGAAAGCACCCGAGACTACGTCTCGGGTGCTTTCTCAACAAGTGGGCACATGGCGAGTTTGTTTGCGTGCTCGCCCCCGAGCAGGCACGATTGTTCAGTGAGCACACAAGAAAAGACCGCCCCATCCCACGGCGGCTTCGCACAGTCACTTGATTCGTTCTTCCAGATTTCCAAGCGCGGCTCGACGATCAGTCACGAAATCCGCGGTGGATTTGTTACCTTCTTCGCGATGGCGTACATCCTGGTCGTCAACCCTGCGATCCTGGGCAACGCAGTTCCCAAGGATGGCTCTATTACGACCCAGGGCATCGCTGCTGGCACCGCGCTCGTCGCTGGCATCATGACGATCCTCATGGGTGTCGTCGCGAACTACCCCCTGGCGCTCGCCGCCGGCCTCGGCCTCAACGCGGTCGTCGCCTTCACCCTGGTCCTTGGCGCCGGCCTCAGCTACGGCGAGGCCATGGGCATCATCGCCTGGGAAGGTATCCTCATCTTCCTGCTGGTCCTCACCGGCTTCCGCGAGGCCGTTTTCCGTGCGGTTCCCGCCGCCCTCAAGACCGCCATCACGGTGGGCCTGGGCCTCTTCGTGGCCCTCATTGGCCTCGTGAACGCGGGCATCGTGCGTACCGGCGCGACCCCCGTCCAGTTCGGTATCTCGGGCTCGCTCGACGGCTGGCCGGCCCTCGTCTTCGTGTTCGGCCTGTTCCTCATGATGATCCTCTACGTGCGCAAGGTAAAGGGCGCGGTGCTGATCTCGATCATCGCCTCCACGATCCTCGCAGTCATCGTTCAGGCGTTCACTCACCTCGAGCGTATTTCCGACACGAACCCCACCGGCTGGGGTCAGACTGTTCCGGAACTCAAGGGTTCCCCGATCGCCGTTCCCGTCTTCGACACGCTCGGCAAGGTGGACCTCTTCGGTGGCTTCGGTAAGCTCGGTATTGTCTCCGTCATCCTGCTGGTCTTCTCCCTCATGCTCGCCGACTTCTTCGACACGATGGGCACCATGGTGGCCGTCGGCGCCGAGGGTAACCTGCTGGACAAGGACGGCAACCCCCCTAAGACCCGCCAGATCCTGATCGTCGACTCCCTGGCCGCGGTGGCCGGCGGCGTCGGCGGCGTCTCCTCGAACACTTCTTACGTCGAGTCCGCCTCGGGCGTCGCCGAGGGTGCTCGTACAGGCCTGGCCTCCGTGGTCACCGGCATCCTGTTCCTGCTGTCGACCTTCCTGGCGCCCCTCGTCGAGCTGGTTCCGACCGAGGCCGCCTCCACGGCCCTCGTGTTCGTCGGCTTCCTCATGATGACCCAGGTGACCGGCATCGACTGGGATTCGCCGGAGGTTGCGATCCCCGCCTTCATGACCATCGCGTTCATGCCCTTCGGCTACTCCGTCTCCGTCGGCATCGGTGTGGGCTTCGTGACCTACGCGGTTATTCAGCTCGTCAAGGGCCAGGCCCGCAAGGTCCACCCGCTCATGTGGGTGGTCTCCGCTCTGTTCGTCATCTACTTCCTGATAGGTCCGATTCAGCGCCTCCTTGGCGTCGCCTGATTCGTCACCCTTCGCACCCTTCCCGCCCCGCCGGAGCCTTCCTCCGGCGGGGCGGTCGTATCCTGGGAAGATACGCCGAGGAAGGATGAGCGCCGCCGGGCACCCCAACCTCGTTCGGTGTGCGCAGCAGCAGTGAGAGAGGGAGGTTTGGCGTGTCAGCAACATTCGCGTCCATGCGCTACGTGAACTACCGGTATTGGTTCGTCGCCTCCCTGATTGCCTCGACCGGCGCGTGGCTTCAGCGCGTCGCCCAGGACTGGTACGTGCTGACGGTCCTGACCGATCACGACGCCTCGCAGGTAGGCGTGGTCACCGCCCTACAGTTCCTGCCGATCATCCTGTTTTCGGCGTGGGCGGGAGTCCTCGCGGATCGCATCCCCGGGCGCCGCCTCCTGCAGTGCACGCAGACGGGGGTCGGCCTCGTCTCCCTCATCATCGGCATCGTCGTCCTGACGGGTACGGGCGAGCTCTGGCACCAGTACATCCTCGCCTTCATTTCGGGGACGATCTCCGCGATCGATACGCCGGCGCGCCAGGCGTTTGTCGGCGAGCTCGTGCCTCAGGACAAGATGGCGAACGCTGTCGCCCTCAACGCCACCGCCTTCCATACTGCGCGCCTGATTGGCCCGGCGTCGGCGGGTTTCTTCATCGACTGGTGGGGGGTGGGCCCCGTCTTCCTCATCGACGCCGGAATGTTTGCCGCCCCCGTCATCGCGCTGGCCCTCATGCGAGGCGACCGACTGTATCCGCGCACGCTCGTGCCGCGCGCCCGCGGCCAGCTGCGTGAGTCCGTGATCTACGTGCACAGTCGCACCGACATCCGCATTATTCTCGCGCTGATCTTCGTCGTGAGCGCGCTTGGCATGAATTTCCAGATGACGAGTGCTCTCATGGCCACGACCGTGTTCGGCAAGGCGGCGGGTTCCTTCGGCATTCTCTCGACCTTCATGGCCTTCGGCTCGATCCTCGGATCCACGGGAGCTGCGCGCCGCGCTCCTCGCCTGCGCACGATCCTCATGGGTGCCGCCTTCTACGGGACCGCCGAGATTCTGCTGGGCCTGTCGCCCTCGTACTGGTGGTTTGCCCTCCTGTCGATTCCTACGGGCTTTGGCATGCTGACGATGAATACGAGTGCGAACGCCCTCGTGCAGACGCGCACCGATTCCGATAAGCGTGGGCGCGTCATGGCCCTGTATTCGCTCGTTTTCCTGGGAGCGACGCCGATCGGCTCGCCGCTCGTCGGCTGGGTGGGGACGATGTTTGGGGCACGCTGGTCGATCCTGGTCGGCGGCATCGCATCGCTGGGCATAGCGCTGGTGTGCGGCGTATGGGCGATGATCCACTGGAAGGGACGCGTCGTGCGCCGCCCGTCCTTCCCGTGGGTGGGCATTGAGGCTGATTCCTCGGTGGACGCGCCCAGTCGTTCGATCGACCCGGCCTAAGGGGCGTCGGCCGCGCGCTGCCTTAGAGCACGCGCTCCAGGCAGTAGTCAATGCAGGCGAGAAGGGCCTCCACGTCGTCGATGTCGACGCTCGGCCACGTTCCGATGCGCAGCTGGTTGACGCCGACGCCTCGGTAGGCACCGATGTCAACGACCCCTCGGGTACGCAGGTGTGCGGCCAGCTCGGAGGCGCTCGCGGCCTCGTCGATCTCAATCGTGGCGGTCACGGGGGAGCGCCACTCCGGGTTCTCCACGAAGGGACGCGCGGCCAGGTTCGCCTCGGCCCAGTCGTAGATGAGGGACGAGGCCTGGGCGCAGTGGGCGCTCACGGCGCTCATACCGCCGCGCTCGAGGAGCCAGCGCACCTGGGCATCCGCCATGATGATCGTCGCGAGTGCGGGGGTGTTGAGCGTCTGGTCCTTGCGCGAGTTCTGAACAGCCGCGGTGAGCGATAGGAACTGGGGGACCCAGCGCCCGTCCGAGCCCTCCTCGAGGCGATGTGTTCGCTCGATGGCGGCGGGGGAGAGGATGGCGACCCACAGGCCGCCGTCAGAGCCGAGAGCCTTCTGAAGAGAGAAGTAGTAGGCATCAACCTGCGTGAGGTCGACGGGGGCGGCGCCGGCGATCGACGTGCCATCCACGAGGGTGAGTGCCCCCGGGGCCTCGACGCGGTAGACGGGGGAGGCGACGCCGGTGGATGTTTCGTTGTGGGGGTAGGCGTAGGTGTCGACGCCATCGCGCGGGGTCACGGTGACGAGCGAACCAAAGGCGGCCTCGTCGATGAGCGGATCGCTCAGGTGCGGCGCGCGGGTGGCTTCGGTGGCGAACTTCGCGCCGAATGCACCCCAGGAGCCGAAGGCTGCGCGCGAGGAGATCAGGCAGGCGCAGGCTGCGTCCCAGAACGCTGAGGCGCCGCCGTTACCCAGGACCACCTGGTAGTCGTCGGGGACCGCGAGGAGCGTGCGCAGGCCGTCCTTGAGCGAGGCGACGACGTCTCGCACGGGCATGGCGCGGTGCGAAGTGCCCATCAGGAGCGGGGAGGAGAGCGCCTCGATCTGTGCGCTGCGCACCTTGGAAGGGCCGCAGCCGAAGCGTCCGTCGGAGGGAAGGAGGGCCTGGGGGATGTCGGGAAAAGCCACCATGACGACAGCCTAGTCCCCTGAAGCGAGGTATTTCCATCACGTTCATTAATCGAATTATCGTGAGCATCCACACGTCGACACGCCTGTTTTTCCGCATCAACGCGTCGTTCCACGTGCGCAAACGAAGGTGACCCTATTGTGTGTTTATTACATGCCTGATAAAGGAGGGCGTCATGGCAGACCTGATCGACACCACTGAGATGTATCTCAAGACCATCCTCGAACTCGAGGAGGACGGGGTCACCCCCCTGCGTGCGCGCATCGTCGACCGCCTGGGGCACTCCGGCCCGACGGTCTCGCAGACGGTCGCGCGCATGGAGCGCGACGGGCTCCTGCATGTGATGGGGGACCGCCGCCTCGAACTGACTGAGGCTGGCCGCGCACACGCCACCGAGGTGCTGCGCAAGCATCGCCTGGCCGAGCGTCTCCTCCTCGACGTGATTGGCATGGACTGGGTCCAGGTTCACGACGAGGCCTGCCGCTGGGAGCACGTGATGAGCGATGCCGTCGAGGCGCGCCTGCAGGAGCTGCTGAGCAACACGTCCGTGGACCCCTACGGCAATCCGATGCCTGGCTGTGAGCAGCTGGAGGGTGCTTATTCCGCCGAACTGGCGGTTCGTTCGCTCGAGGCCGGCGTCCTCACGCTGGCGCGCATCGGCGAGCCGATCCAGGCGGACGCGGAACTGCTGGCCTCCTTCGATGAGCTGGGTCTGCGTCCTGGCGCTCGCGTGGAGCTGTCGGCGCACGGCGACGTCGTGCGCGTCGCGGCCCTCGACGAGGCCGGGAACGTCCGCGGCTACCTGACGATGCCGATGGCGTTGGCGGCTCATCTCTTCGTACGCGGTGAGTGAGCGCTCTTCGTTGACGAGGCCGGGGCGATAAGCCCCGGCTTTTGTCGTCTACGGGGTGTGTCTCGAATCGCGAAACGTGTGAGGGGGCGGGGTTTTTCCTGAGATTGCGGGACGCAAATGTCACGGAATGATAACGATGAGGAGGGTCACTGTTACCAGAACGTGACATTGGCCGGTTGGTCAGGCTATAGTGAATTCCGGTCATCAGACCACCCGCCTATCCGGCACCCGAAGTGAGACGACGGATAGAGCGGAAATTTCGTCTCACGCGGGGAACCCAACCGCGGCTCCTCGGAGCCTAGGGGTGAAGCTCGCCAGCCGAGCCGGACTTCCCGTCCGAACCCGACAGCTAACCTCGCAGGGAAACAGGGAGAACATGAGTGAAGACTTCTAAGCCTGCTCCGCGTCACCGCCTGGCACGTCGCCCGCTGACCGACACCATGGTCGAGGGCCTCAACGCCTCCACCGCAGCTCGTCCGATCGCCTTCGCGTCGGCAGCCGGTGTTGCGCTGACCGCGATCGCCGCTGGCGTTGCGAACGCCGCCCCGGCGACCCCTCAGTCTGAGCCGCAGAGCGCGGACCTGAACACCACGACCGTCGCGGTCGATGCTGTGACCACGGTTGAGGTTCCCGACATCGCATGGACCGCCGAGGAGGACGCGACCGCGTCCGCCACTGCCGAGGCGCCCGCACCGGCTCCGGCTGCCACCACCGCGACTGAGCAGTCGTCCGATTCCGCTGCTTCCCGTTCGGAGTCGCGTTCCGACGCCACCTCGAGCGATATCTCCGCTCGTCAGGCCGCCGTGAACGCCTCGGGTTCGGACATCGTGTCCGTCGCCCTGGGCCTGACCGGCATCCCCTACGTCTACGGCGGCGAGTCCCTCGCGGGCCTCGACTGCTCCGGCCTGGTCAAGTACGCGTACGGGGCTGCCGGCATCAACCTGCCGCACTCCTCGTCCGCCCAGGCCGCCGGTGGTACCATCGTCTCTGACCCGCAGCCCGGCGACATCGTGTCCTACCCCGGCCACGTCGCCATCTACATCGGCGGCGGCCAGATGGTCGAGGCGACGGTGCCCGGTCGTCTCTCCCAGATCTCGCCGGTTCGCGCTGGCGCCACCTACGTGCGCTACTGAGCCTGCGATAGACAGCTGGTGATCCCCGCAGCCCGCATGGGCTGCGGGGATCAGTGCGTCTGGGCAGGTTGGGCTTTCGCTGGCTGTCAAAATGCGGCACAATATAAGTGACTGCCACCACGAGGAGGACACCATGAGTTCTACCGAAGTCATTCTGGTCGGTGTCGATGGCTCGACGGAGAGCCTTGCCGCCGTCACCTGGGCCGCTGATCGCGGCGCGCGCACCGGAGCGCGCATTCATTGCCTGTGCACATACGCGCTGGCCTCCTACTCAGCCGCCGCCCTGGACGGCGGTTACGCCGTGCTCGACGACGAGGCCTTGAAAGCAGGGGCTGAACAGGTCGTCGAGGAAGCCAAGGCCGTGGCACGTGAGCACGGCGCCACGCATGTGTCCGGCTCGACCGAACCGGGAGATCCGGCCGGCGTCCTCATCGACTTCTCCGCCGAGGTCGACATGATCGTCGTCGGTTCCCGCGGCGGCGGTGGATTCGCTGATCGCCTGCTCGGCACCGTCTCCTCGGCCCTCCCCGCGCACTCCAAGTGCCCCGTTGTCGTCGTCCCGCGCCACACCTCGGGCAAGAACTTCACGCCCGTCGAGCGCATTGTCGTCGGCGTGGACGGCACCGACCAGCCGTCGTGCGCCCTCAAGCGCGCGATTGGCGAGGCGGACCTGTGGGACGCGCGCGTGACAGCCGTGTCTGCCGTCCCGATCGCGGTCGGCCCCTCCGTCATGACGTGGACGCCTACCGGCGTCGACCACTCCGCCCTCCTCGCGCAGGTACGCGAGGGCATGGATGCGGCCATCACGGCTGCTCTCGATGGCAAGGACGTGCACGTCGCACGCCACGCCCTCGATGGCTCCGCGGCGTCCCTGCTCATCGAATTCTCGACCGCCGTCGACCTCGTCGTCGTCGGCACACGCGGGCGCGGAGGCCTCGCCGGGGTACTCCTCGGCTCGACCTCCCAGACGGTACTTGGACACTCGACCTGCCCGGTCATGATCGTTCCCTCCGCCCACCTGGGAGAAGGGACAACCGCGGTGCACACCGAGTGGGAGCGCCGCTAACCCCACGTCGGCACGAGGCCGGGGACCGCGCGTGGATGCCCCGGCCTCGTTCGTTTTATTGGCGAGCCACGGCCCGCTGCACCGGTGTACGCGGCCGGTGAGGGGGCAACGCCGCGCGCACTTTGCTACAGTGGGCGCGGACAACTTGTCACGCCCTCGTAGCTCAGGGGATAGAGCACCGCTCTCCTAAAGCGGGTGTCGGACGTTCGAATCGTCTCGGGGGCACAGTAGAAGGACGCCATGCGCAACGCTCTTGGGTATCTCGTGACCGTCGTGGCTGCCTTGTGTTGGGGTGCCTCCGGTGTCTCCGCCGAGTACCTCATGAGCCGCCATGGCATCGAGCTCACTCTCATCAGCTTCTTGCGTATGTCCATCGGTGGGGTCCTCACCCTGGCCTACGTTCTCCTTCGTTCGTGCGGCGTCTCGGCCCGTCATCGTGATCTGATCCGTGCGCCGCGCAACTGGCGAGACCTGGCGATCTACGCGGTCTTCGGCCTGGCGGCCTGCCAGATCACCTACATGGGGGTGATCCGCGCCTCGAACGCGGGCACGGGCACCATCCTGGAATACCTGGGACTCATCCTCATCGTCGTCTGGGTGTGCCTGACCCACGGTCGATGGCCCAGGGCCTGCGAGGTCATCGCCATCGTCCTCGCCGTGAGCGGTACCTTCCTGCTGTGCACGCACGGATCGCTGGATAACCTCGTCATCACGCCGTCCGCCCTCGCCTGGGGAGCCGTTGCTGCGCTCACGCTCGCGACATACACGCTGCTTCCCGCTCGGCTCATTGCGGCCTACGGTGCGAACGTCGTCGTGGCATACGGCCTGCTGATCGCGGGTGCGTGCGTCGGCCTGGTCGGTCGAGTGTGGCGATTCGACATCACCTGGACGCCCGACGTCGTGCTCGCCATGTTCATCACCGTCGTCCTGGGTACCACCGTCGCCTTCACCGCCTACCTGTGGGGCGTGGGTCGCATCGGCCCCGTCAGGGCGTCGCTCATCGGGAGCCTCGAGCCCATCGCCGCAACCGCCTTTTCCGCCCTCGTCATGGGTACCTCCTACACGGGCGTCGACATCGTTGGCATGGCACTTATCGTCGGCGCCGTTGTGACCATTTCCGTTGTCGACCTCCTCCGGGCGCGCCGCGTCACATAAGAGGGCGGTGCTGCCGTAGGGTTAAAACGTGGTTCCTAGTATCTTTTCGCGACGTTCCGCCCCCGAGCCCGAGGCCACCTCGGCCTCGTCGACCTCGACGCACCCGACCACCCTCGTGGCTCAGGCGCGCGATCAGTGGCGCGCGCGCCTCGACCGTGACATCGCCGCCGACAGGCCGTCGCTGCCGACGCTGTCCCTATCCGGCGCGCACCCCGGAGGCCTCGCCCAGCTGTACACGGAACACCCCGTCCGACTGAGCCTGCTCATCCGCGAACCCATCGCCCTCGGTCGTGCCCTCGATCGGGCGCGAGCACTCATCGCCCGCTCCGAGCAGCGTGCGTCCGCGCACGGCACCGGCCCCATCCACCTGGGCATCGGCACCGCCACGTGGGGCAGCGGCATGGACGCGATCACCGTCCCCGCCCTGCTGCGCCCGGTGCGCCTCGTGCGACGAGACGACGACGTCCTCATCGCCCTGGGACGAGGCGCGATCCTCGCCCCCGAACTGGCCGACGCACTGCGCGCCCACGGCGTCGACGCAGACGGCGAGACCGTGCTGGCCACAGCCAGCGGAACCCACGGTTTCTCCTCCTCGCAGGCGATGAACGCCCTGCGCGAGCTGTGCGGTGCCCTGCCGCGCTTCGAGATCCGTGACGAGCTCGTCATCGGCCTCTTCTGCCACCCCGCCACCGCCCTCGCCGCCAGCCTGAGCGAGGACGTCACCGCCCTCGAAGACTCCCAGGTGATCCGCGCGCTCGCGGGAGACCAGGACGCACGCAACGACCTGGTCACGCAGGCGCACGAACCGAACCCGGCAGACCGTGACCCGTGGGCGGAAAAGGGCGTCGGCGATCTCATCCCCGTCCAGCAGGACGCCGTCGAAGCAGCCTCCGACGGACACAGTGTTTTCGTTGATATTCCAGCCCATAGTGACGATGCGTCGGTTGTGGCAGCGATCCTGGCTGACGCTGCGGCGACCGGCCGTTCCGTCCTGCACGTGTCGACGTCGCCGTCGCGCTCAATCGCCGCATATTCGCGTCTCTCCGACCTCGGGTTGGCCGACATCGTCGCGAACATCGATGGCTACTCGGATGCGCGTCGCACCCTCGCGGCCCGAGTCTCCTCCGCCATGGAGGACACCGCTCCGGTCGTCGACCAGGAGAGCGTCGACGCCATGCGCACACGCCTGCGTCAGGTTCGCGCTGCCCTGTCGTCCTACGCCGTTGCACTCCACCAGCCGTACGGCCGCTTCGGCGTCTGCGCGGCCGATGCGCTGCGGGCCCTGACCGACCTGACGAGCGGCGACAACGCGCCCACGACGCGCGTGCGCCTGTCCGAGGACACTCTGTACGAGATCGCCGTCGACCAGGGCGAGAGCGCCCGGGCCCTCCTGCGCGAAGCCCTCGCGTCGGACACCCTCTCGGGCGGCTCATCCTCCGCGTGGAGCAACGCGGTCCTCACCTCCGACGAGCAGGCCTCCGACGTGCTGCTGCGCGTCGATCGCCTCTCCAAGACGCTGCCCGAGCTGCGCGTTCACATCGCCTCCGTCGCGGGCGAGGCCGGCATCAAGCCCGCCGGTACGCTCGCCCAGTGGGATCGCCAACTCGCCATGTTCGACGGCATCGCGGATGTCCTCGACGTGTTCCAGCCCCGCGTGTTCGAACGCAGCGCAGCCGACATGGTGATCGCGACCGCCCCCAAGCAGTGGCGCAAAGACCACGACATCTCGATGGGCCGCTCGGAGCGCAACCGCCTCGTCAAGCAGGCCCAGGACCTCGTGCGCCCCGGCGTGCACGTGCCCGACCTGCACCGCGCCCTCATCCGCGTCCAGGAGCGCCGCGACGCATGGTGTGCGGTGTGCGGCGAAGACTCGTGGCCGATCCTGCCCTCGAAGATCGGCGAGATCTCGGCGCTCACCGATGCTGTGCGCGACGACCTCGACGCGATCGCACCCGTCTTCGTGGCGGAGGAGCCGGACCTGGTGGGCACCCACCTGCAGCGCCTGACGACCCTCATCGAGCGGTGGGCAGGCGACACCTCTGCGGCGCGCGAGGTCCCGGCCCGCCTGGCGATGCGTGAGCGCCTCGCCGCCCGAGGCCTCGACAAGCTGGCCCAGGACCTCGCGGATCGCCACGTCGAGGACAGCGCGATCGACACCGAGCTCGACCTCGCGTGGTGGGCCTCGCTGCTGCGCGCCATGCTCGCCGCGCAGCCCGCGCTCGGCGGCGTCGATCCCGGCGCGCTTGAGGACCTGGCCCGCGAGGGCCGAGAGCTGGACGAGGAACAGGTGGCCTCGCTCATCCCGCAGGCCATCACCGGCGTGCGTAGGATCCGCACGAACGCCCTCGCGGCGCGTCCGAGCCAGTACGAGGAGCTGCGCGAACTCCTCGCCGATGGGAAAGCACCCAGCGACCTGGATCTGCTGGTCACCTACCCCCTCGTGCGACACCTGCTACCCGTGTTGATGACGGTTCCCTCGATGGTTCCCACCCTGGCTCCCACGGGACGCACCGTCGACCTCGTCGTCCTCGACGGTGCGGACGGGCTGCCCCTGGCCGAGCTTGCGCCGATTATCGCCCGCGGCCACCAGCTGGTCGTCATCGACGATCTGGCGGCGGCCTCGGAGGGTGGCGCGACCCGCGACCTTGCGAGCATCCTGCCGGTCCTGCACGTCGAGCCCGGCCCGCGCCGCCTCAACGACCAGGTCGCCCTGCTGCTGGCCCGCTACGGCTACGAGCACGCGGGCGTTCCTGTCCCGTGGACGGCCGCGAACGCGCCCGTGAGCGCCCGCTGGGTCGAGGCGACGGGCATGCCCGCCCCCGGCGCGCACGCCATCGAATCGACAGCCGCCGAGGTGCGTGCCGTCGTCGACGCCGTCATCGAACACGCGGTGGAATCGCCCGAACGCTCCCTCGCCGTCGTCGCCCTGTCCGACCGCCACGCCGGGCGCATCCGCGACGCCCTGGAGACGGTGCGCGCCGAGGAACCCGGCCTGGCCTCGTTCTTTGACCCGGCGACGCCCGAACCCTTCGTGGTCGTCGGCCCCTCGCAGGCCGTGGGCCTCACCCGCGAGTCCCTCATCGTGTCCGTGGGCTTCGCGAAGACGCCACACGGGCGCGTCATCCACGACTTCGGCGTCCTCTCTAGCGAGGCCGGTGCCGACACGCTGGCTGAGATCCTGCGCGCCGTGCGCGGCGACCTCACCCTCGTCTGCTCGCTTCACAGCGAGGAGATCGACCGCGATCGCCTGGCACACGAGGGGTCGCGGATGCTCGTCGACCTCATCGAGATCGCCGAGGGACACGCCGGAGAAGGAATGGACGCGTGGCCGGTCCTGGCCGGCGAGCCGGACCGCCTGCTCGTCGACCTCGCCGAGCACCTGTATTCGCGCGGGCTCGAGGTCGTCGCCAACGTCGGTATCCCCGGCGGCATGCGCATCCCCCTGGCCATCGGGCACCCGGACTCCCCGGGACGCCTACTGCTCGCCGTCCTCACCGACGACGAGGAGTATTTGGCCGAGCCCAGCCAGCGCGTGCGTGACCGCGCCCGTCCCCGCTGGCTCGAAGCCCAGGGCTGGGCCGTCTACACGGCCCTGTCGATGGCGCTGTTCATCGACCCCGAGAAGGAAGCCTCGGCGATCGTGGATAGCGTCCTCAACGCCCTCGAGAAGCTGCATGCCACCCAGGATGAGCCCGTCGTGGCCATTCCTGAGCGCGTCGTCGACGACGAGGCCGCAGAGGAGCGCGTGGAAGAGGCATCCGCGGCCACGGCCTCGTCGGGCTCGGATGAATCCGAGGACGGCTCGGAGGACGACTCGGAGGACGGCTCCGAGGAACCCGTCGCCCCGCGCATGCCGATGCTGGATGACGGCCTCGACGAGGAATCCAAGCGTCGCAAGAAGGCCGACGAGGACACGACCGGCATGCTGCTGGCCATCAAGCGCAAGGAGCGCGCCTCCGAGGAGAATCGCGGGCCACGCCCGGCGATTGCCAAGGGGCTGCCTCTGGCCGCTTACTCCGACGACCAGCTCGACGAGATGGCCGCCTGGGTACGCTCCGACGGGGTGGAGCGCACCGACCTGGAGACCGCCGAAGAGCTGCGCGAGGCCCTGGGCATCACGCGACGTGGCTTCCAGTCCGACGCGGTCCTCGGCAACGTCGTGCGCCGCACGAAGCCTGCGGCCGCGCGGGAGGCCGGTGAGGCCTCGGCCTCCGAGGATGCCCAGGCGGAGTCCTCTGATGCTGAGGGCACCGATGAGTGAGGCGGTGCCGCGTAAGCGCCGTCGCGTCGCGCGCTACGTGTCTGACGTGGACCGCCACCTCATCGAGGAGGGGCTGCCGCCCTCCTGGGAGGATCGCGTGCGCCCCGAAGACACGCGGCCCGGATCGATGGCCGACGCCCCCGACCGGGGGGACGGGGCCAACGACACGCGCCTACTGGCCAACGTGCCCCCGCACGCCCAGGCGCGCGCGTAGGGGCGTCGGTGCCGCGAGCCGCACCGGGGCGTCGATCCGATGCGTAATTTCCCGGTAATGTCGCATGCAATTTCCCTGTCAACTTTTCATGCTTTGAAATATAGGCGTTGCAATTTCAACGTTTGTCGGGGTGGCTGAAAGTTCGGGTCGCCGAATTGCATGCGAAATTAGGGGCGCGTCGTCGCGCAGGACCGCGGGGATGCAACAAGGCGGGGCCGATGCGCATCGGCCCCGCGTCCCTCAGGAAGAGGGATCAGATGCTCAGTGGCGCGGCGTGCCCTGGGCGAGGGCGTCGCGGATCTCCGTGAGGAGCTGGACCTCTTCGGAGACCTCCTTGGGGGCCTCATCCTCGGCCTTCTTCGTGCGCTTGGCCAGGTAGTTCATGGGCAGCACGAGGAAGAAGTAGAGCGCGAATGCCATGATCAGGAAGTTGATGACAGCGGTCAGCAGAACACCGAACGTAATGTCGGTGCCATGGAACGTGACGATGAAGGCCTTCGAGAAGTCCGGCTTGCCGACGGAGGCAGCGATGAGAGGGTTGATAACACCGTTAACGAGGGCGTCGACGATGTTCTTGAAGGCGCCACCGATGATGATACCAACGGCCATCTCGACGACGTTACCGCGAGCGATGAATTCCTTGAATCCCTTGAGCATTGCTTCTCCTGTAGTGAATGGGGCCGGTCTGGCCGGCACGTCTGAATCGCCGAAGTGTCTCGGCGTGGCGGCTCTGTGCCGCCGGGGAGCGCGCGCCATGTCGGCGCTCGTTTACCGTGGAAAACACTAGTGGGGACTTTCGTCATATGAACAGTGCTTAGAGGGTAACGTTCATCGCACTTTTTGCAATTCGGTCAGCGACCTGTGATTTCGGCCGAAAACTCAGTCGTGAGAGGTGTGTGACAAACGATTGTTCGTGTCGCAAAAGACAGTAAACGCAGGGAAAAAACCCTATCGAACGCCAATGGCGATCGTGCGTGTCGGCGTAATGATCGCGTTGATCGGAACGTCGTGTGTCTCCGTGGGAATTTCTCCGGGGGCAAGCACTTCGTCGTCGAAAATCACCGCAACAACCGGGACGTCAGGGCAACGGTGGACGAGCGCACGGTCATACCAGCCGCCGCCCTGCCCGAGACGCGCCCCGTCCGTGGATGCAGCCAGCGCAGGAATGACGATGAGATTCGCCTCTGTGAGCGACTTCGCCCCCATTGCCTCACCGCGCGGCTGAGCGGGAGGTCGCCCGAGCGTTACCAACGCCTGCCCCGCCTCCCAGAGGCCCCAGCGAGGGGAGCGGTAGGGGGTGCCGGCCTCGTCGAGGAGGATGGGCAGGAGCGCGCGATCGAAGGCCCCGAGCGTCAGGGACAAGTCGGGCTCGAGGGGGGTGGGCACGAACAGCGCGGGCAGCGTGACTCCTCCGATTGACGAGGCCAGGGCGCGAACCTGGCGAGCGATTCCTTCCGCTTCGGCGCGGTTGCGCACGGGAACGGGGGAGGGGATGGCTTCCGGGAATAGTGGGGACTCGGATTTAGTGGGTGCTGTCATGGGGGACGGTGCTGTGTGGGATCCGAGCGTGGGGGCCTCGGCGCGCCGGGTGCGGCGCCTGCTACGCACCTCCGCGCGGAGAGTTGTTTTTGTGGCCATCGTCTCCCTCTCGGACGGTTTCTTCGCTACTCTGTGAAGTATGTCAGATAAAAACCAGCCCGTAGTGCACGCCGTCGTCCCCTCGGCCGGTCGCGGAACCCGCTTCCTGCCCATCACGAAGTCCGTGCCCAAGGAAATGCTGCCCGTCGTCGACCGCCCCTCGATCGAGTACATCGTTCGCGAGGCCACGGATGCCGGCATCGAAGATATCCTGTTCGTCACCCGCGCCGGTAAGCAGTCAATCGAAGACTACTTCGACGCCGAACCCGGCCTCGAGGCCGACCTGGAGAAGGCCGGCAAGGAAAAGGCCCTCGAGTACGTCAACGAGTACAAGAAGTACGCGCGCGTCCATTCCGTGCGCCAGGGCCACCCCCTCGGCCTCGGCCATGCGATCCTGCAGGCCAAGTGCCACGTGGGCGACGCCCCCTTCGCCGTCCTGCTGCCCGACGACCTCATGGAGCCCGGCTCGCAGCTGCTGCGCAAGATGATCCAGGTGCGAGGCGCCCTGGGCGGCACCGTCGTCGCCCTGCTCAAGGTCACCCCCGAGCAGGCCACCGCCTACGCGTCGACCGCCGTCGAGGTTCTGCCGATTCCCGAGGGCGTCGACCTCGAAGAAGGCCAGCTCATGCGCATCACCGACGTCACCGAGAAGCCCCCGCTCGAAGAGGTCAAGTCCGAGTACGCGGTCGTCGGCCGCTACCTGCTCGACCCGGCTGTGTTCACGGCCCTCGAGAACATCGAACCGGGCGCCGGCGGTGAGTATCAGCTCACAGACGGGTACGCGCGCATGATCGACCTCCCCGAAGAAGAGGGTGGAGGGTTGTACGGTGTAGTCATCGACGAGCGACGCTTCGACACCGGGGACAAACTCGGCTACCTCGAAGCCAACGTGACGCTCGCCCTTGAGGACCCGGCGCTTGGAGCGGAACTCAAGGAGTTCCTGCGCTCCAAGCTCGAGGACTAACAACTATGCGAAGCGTTGCCGACTTCTACCAGGACTGCATGGCCGTTGCCCACGCGCTGCCGCCGCTCGACGTTCAGCTCGCTGACGCGGTCAGCTGCGTGCTCGCAGAGGACGTGCAGGCCCCCTTCAACCTCCCGGTCGCCGACCTGTCGGCGTGCGACGGATACGCGGTTCGCGTTCGCGACTGCGAGGGAGCCACCCTGGAGACGCCGGTGACGCTTCCCGTCACCGAGGAGATCCGTGCCGGCGCGGTCGACCCGGCCGCCCTGGTCCCCGGCACGGCAATCCGCATCGCGTCCGGCGCGCCCATGCCCACGGGTGCCGAGGCCGTGGTCTCCCTCGAATTCACGGACCACGGCATCGCCCAGGTCGCCCTGCGCACCGCCCCCGCCAGCGGCGAGAACATTCGCCGCCGTGCGGAGGACGTCGCCCAGGGTGACACGGTCCTGCGCGCCGGCACGCGTATCGGCGCCCGCCAGATGGCGCTCCTCGCAGGCGTGGGCCGCGACCGCGTCCTGGTCCACCCGCGCCCGCGCGTCGTCATCATCTCGATCGGCGACGAGATCGTTGAGCCCGGCGGCGAGGCCCGCCCCGGCACCGTTTTCGACGCGAACGGTCATGCTCTGTCGACCGCCGTCGCCGATGCTGGTGCCGAGACCTTCCGTGTCGCCGCCGTCCCCGACGAGCGCGCCCGCCTGCGCGAGACGATCGAGGACCAGCTGGTGCGCGCCGACCTCGTCCTGACGACCGGCGGCATCTCGTATGGGAGCGGCGACACGGTGCGCGAGGTCCTCGGGGCCCTCGGCACGGTCCGCTTCGACAACGTGGCGGCCTGGCCCGGCCACATCATGGGCGTGGGCACCGTCGGCGGCGAGGACGGCCAGCCCGGCACTCCCATCGTCTGCCTGCCCGGCGACCCGGTCTCCGCCCAGGTCTGCTTCGAGGTCTTCGTCCGCCCCGCCCTGCGCCACATGCAGGGCTGGACCGCCGTGAACCGCCCCGTCGTGCGCGCCGCCATCGACCGCTCCTGGTACTCCCCGCGTGGCCGCCGCGAGTTCGTGCGCGTGCGCCTCACAGGCTCCCCCCGCTCCGGCTATAACGCCGCCGTCATGGGCACCCCGGCCTCGTTGCTGCTGTCCGCGCTCGCGGACTCCAACGCTCTCGCGGTTGTGCCCGAGGACGTGACCACCGTGCGAGCAGGGGACAGTCTCCAGTGCCTGGTCCTCGAATGAGGTGTTTCTTCCGCCGCCGCGCGTGCGTGTGGGGGCGCGACATTGAGATGCTCACGCTGCGCGTTCCCGACCCGGTCGGCCGCGGCTTCCTGCGCTCTGGGCCCGAGTCGAATCCTCGGCCGCGCGAACTCGTCGTGCGTCCCGTGCGCGGCGAGGAGCACCGCGCCCTCGATACCGTGCGCCGCACCGATGGGCACTGGTTGCGGCCGTGGGAGGCGACCCTGCCGCCGGATACCCTCGAGCACATCCCGACGTTCTCACAGTACGTGCATCGCGCCGACCGCGATCAGCGCCTCGGTAACGCGCTGATTTTCGGCGTGCAGATCGATGGGCGTTACGTGGGTCAATTCTCGATCTCGAACGTCCATTGGGGTGCGATGTCCTCGGGCATGCTCGGTTACTGGATCGTCTCGGAGTGGGCGGGCCGAGGCCTGGGTTCCCTGGTTGCGGCGCTCGTCCTTGACCTCGTCGTCGGGGAGCTTGGTCTGCATCGCGTCGAAGTCTGTGTGCGCCCCGAGAATGAGCGGTCCCTGGGGGTGTGCCGAGGCCTCGGCCTCGTGGAGGAGGGGCTACGCCCCCGGTTTATGCACATCGGTGGGCAGTGGGCCGACCATATCGCGTTCTTTATTGACGCCGAGTCCCTACCCGAGGGAGGGCTCGTGCAGCGGCGGTGGGGGCGCAGCGCGATCGGTTAGGGTGGGTGCCGAACACCGCGCTTTGTGAGTGGTCAGTGTCACTTTCCTTCGGTACTCGTGGGGTCAATGTTGCACGTGTGACGATTGAGGTTAGTCATCTTTTTACCGGGAGGTTTGAGAGCTCGACACGCCCGTGAGGCGCGACAGCGCTACTCGCAAACCCCTTTACGTTGAGAGGGTGGAGATCGGTGGACTTGTCATCGTCGCGGTATTCGTCGCGCTTTTTGCGACAGTACCGTCACTCGTCGCGCGCCGAACAGCTATCGTCCAGTCTCGCGAAATCGACCGTTTTTCGCCGAAACTGCGCATCATCCACACGAATGAGACAGAATTAGAGACGTGCGACCACGCCAGCGGAACCATCCTGGCCGAGCGCGCACTCACGAGCGGAGGCAGCATGCACCAGGGCACCACGGGACGTAGTCGCCCCGTCATCGACCGACGCAACAACAAGGCGGTCCGCGACATCGCCAAGCTGCGCGCCCGCCGCGCCGCGCGCATCGCCGCCGAAAGCGCCGCCGCACGCCGCCGCATGGTCATCACCGGCATCTGCACCCTCGCGACCGTCGCCCTCGGCATCGTGATCGCCTCGACCTCCATCGCGTGGGCCTGGATCGTCATCCCGGCCGCCGCGCTCGTGGCCTCGCTCGGTGCCTCTCGTGTCGCCGCCGTCCGCTCCCAGCAGGCATCTGAGCGCGAGCTCGAACTACTCACCAAGCTTCGCGGCGACGTGCGTGGTGCCGGTCGACCCACCGCTGCGGCTCCCGCCCCCGCCTCCGCCGAGCGCGCCTCTTCTTCATCCGAGGAAGCCGCGGAGGATACTGCGGCTTCAGATGTCGCGCCTCAGACCGGATCCGTTCCCTCCCTCGTCTTCAACGTCGACGTCCCCGAGATCGTCGAGGTCGCCGACACTCCCGCACGCGCCTGGACCGTCGTCCCCGTTCCCGCCCCGACCTACGCGTCGCGCGAGCGCGTTCGCGGCCGCATCATCCACGCCGACACCGACCTGCGCGGCATCCCGCGCATCGGCGCGGCCGTTCCGGCTCGCCCGATCGCCCAGACCGCCCAGGTGGGTGCCCGCTCCACCGCCGAGGTCGTCGCCGATCAGGCCGTCGCCCTCGACCTGGATGCCGTCCTGGACGCGCGACGCGCCCAGTAGTTAACAAATCGTTGTGATGCCGCGCCGCGGGCCTTCGGGCTCGCGGCGCGGTCGCATCTGGGGGCCGCTGGAACGGTTGGCTCGGATGTGCGCGTTTAGAGGGCTGGTGGTGTCTTCCCTCGTGGAGTGTTCGCGGCGGCGCACTCGTTAACGTCGCGCTGCCTGCGCGGCTCCCTTGTCCGTTCCATCTCCGTGTCATCTCGCACGCGACGGTGGTCGGCTTGCATGGCCGATTGTCATGGTGCTAAGCTGTGTGAGTCCTTGGGGCTATGGCGCAGTTGGTAGCGCGTCTCGTTCGCAATGAGAAGGTCGGGGGTTCGAATCCCCCTAGCTCCACCACAGGCCGACATCCGATCCGGATGTCGGTTTTTTGCATGCACGGGTGTGTTGTTGCTGCTGGCTCCGCTGGTGTTCCGGGCGCCGGAGGGCCTGCTGTGGGGCCGGGCTGCTCAGTGTGCCCGTGGGCGGCGGCCCGCCCGCGAGCCGTCCGCGCTGCGAGCCTTCGGCTCGGCGCGTCGTCTCGAAGCCCGGCCAGGCCCCGCCGCCGCCCATGGGCACCGCAGCCATGCCCTCCGGTCCCTCCGGCGTCCTCCACACCGGCAATGCCTGGTCTGCTGACGTGCGGTTGGGCGCGTCGCCTCGAAGCCCGGCCAGGCCCTGCCGCCGCCCATGGGCACCGCAGCCAGACCCTCCGGCCCCTGCGGCGCTCTTCATCGTGGTGGTGCCTGGTATATTCAGCAATTTCGCACGTAATTCCCTCGCAACTTGTTCAAACCTTGAATTCGCCTCGTTGGGATTGCAACGTTTTCGGGTGGTCTCGAAAAGTGACCGTGGGAAATTATGTGCGAAATTTGTTTGGCTGTGTTCTTGCCGCCGCCCACCGGCACCGCGGCGAGGTGCTCCGGCCCCTTCGGCGCGCTTCACACCTGTGGGGCCAGGAGTGTTGTTGTGTTGGCTCGCTTGATCTCTGCCTTGCGTTCGGTACACAGTTTGCCCTGCTTGGCTTCTTGGTGGTGAGAACGGTGCATAACTCTCCCTGCTTGGCTTCTTGGTGGTGAGAACGGTACAAAACTCTCCCTGCATGCATAAAAAGCGCCAAATTGAGCCATTTCGGGTGAGCAGGGAGAGTTTTATACCGGATATGCGGTGAGGGTGGGTGTGCGGGGAGAGTTTTGTACCGGATATGCGGTGAGGGTGGGTGTGCTGGGAGAGTTTTGTACCGAAAGTGGGGCCGCCCTTGGGTCCTGTTGCCGGGCTTTTGCCGCTCACAGGCACTGCGGCCGGGTCCTCCGTACCCCTGGTGTTCTCCATGTAGGTGGTGATGGGGATTTTGCACTACACGAAGCCTTCTTGCGGCGTGTCGCCGGCGTGTCGAACCCTCGTGTAGTGCAATTCCCCCCGATTGGTGACGATGAGGTCGCGGTCTGGAGCATTGTTGCGTCCAAAGTGCAGACCACCTCGGCAAATTACACTGCAAACGGGCTGTTGTGGGCGAGGTCGTCTGCGTTTTGGGCACAATGATGTCCGTCGTGCTGTGTTGGTCGCACCTAAGCCCTTGAACATGCGAGTTAACCCCTCGATACGCACGTTAACCCCTCGATATGCGCCTGGGCGGCCTCGATATACGCCTGGGCGGCGTTGCCCACGTGCGAGGTGTCGGGCCCACGTGCAGATCGTAGCGCCCACGTGCGCATGAGAGGGTTAACGTGCGCATCAAGGGGTCAAGGGCCCAGGCCACCACCCATCGGGCCCGCGTGCGCGTGAGACGGCTCTACGAGGCGAAACGGCTCCGGTAGCTGTCCCACAGGTCGCGCAGCTTCTTGCCGTCGGACTCGCGCACGAAGACGTCGAGGGCAGCGGCGCTGCTGGTTCCTGTCAGGGCGGTGACTGCGGCGGACGGGGAGGTCACTTCCTGGCCATCGGGCAGGACGATGGTGCCCTCCGGGGAAATGGTCACGACGTAGACGTTGCCGAGGTTGCGGCGCCGCCATATGAAGGTGTCGCCGGGGGCGATGATGCCGGTCGCGACGACGTCGGCCAGGCGCACCTGGCGGCCGCGGGCAGCCGAGCGCTTGTCGACGGCGGCCTCAAGGTCGGCGCTGGACAGGAGAGATAGGTCCACGCCATCGGAATCTCGCCGAATATCCCAGTAGTCCAAGATCAGTTGAGTCAGGTGCCTCTGGCGTTCCTCAAGGTCGGTAGCGTGAATCTCGCCCCCGGTTGAAGGCAGGGATCCGACCGCGAACTCGCCGAGCGTCATCACGCGGTGGGTGGCGCGCACCACCGTATCCCAGTCGGGTGCCTGGTTGACGGTACGTGACTTAATCGTGGACAAGATGAAGCTCCCCAGGCGCTTGTTCCACGCGCGCAGGTCGATGTCCTTGCCAACGCCGCGAATGTGGCTGGCTGGAAGCCCGCATACAACGCCCATGGAGCGCGGCAGACGCGTCGGGAAAGAACCGTGTTCGTGGACCATCGCGTGGTACAGCAGGACCTTGCGGATGGAGGACTGAGGCAGGGGTCGCGAGATCGTCTCAGCGGCCCGGTGGCGGACGCTATCCGGCACGGAACAAGCAGCGTTGAGAGACTCGCCGTCCTCGAATGCTGTGATGAACTGTGTGATGATTGCGGCGCGAGCCGACGGGGTGAGACGCGCGGCGACAGCAGTGCCGTAGACGCGCTCGAGGAGGAGCAACAGTGACGTGGTTTCCTCGTCGCCGTGCCCCGCGCGCAACACGCTCATCGCCGCTGGCTTCCAATCCGAGGAGTCATACAGGCGCAACAGCTCGAGCGGCGTGGCCGCGGGGTGGCCCACCAGAGGCTCCAGCGTCGCCAACGTGTACGCGCGAGCGGAGGGAACCAAGACCTCGTCAATAAACTCCTCGCCGCTCCTGGCGGCGAGGAACGGCGTGAGGACCTGCTCGTCGAACGCGTCGATGAGGGCCCTCCTGGCGGGCGCGCGCAGGGTGAGCGTGAGCAGATGCCCAAAAAACGCGTCCGGGCTTTCCGTACCCAGCGTGTCGATGGATTGCTCCCACAGGGCGGCGTAATGAGCCCGCGCATCAGGCGTCACGCGGGACAAGACGCGCGCCTTGAAAATATCGGCGGCCGACAGGGGGACGCCACGCGTGTTGAGGACGGAAAAGATGCGGTGCGCCGCCTGGTAGGAATCGGTCGACACCTCAATGAGGGACACGTGCAGGGTGAGGTAGCGGATAAAGTCGCTGATCTCGCTGGGCATGAGCATGTCAGGATTGCTCAGCACGTCGAGCATGGCGCGCGCGTTGGCGACGATGCGCCGCACCGACGGGCGCGTGAGGCTGTCGCCGTCGACGTCGAGCAGTGAGTCGATGTTGTCGCCGATGATGAACGTGTCGAAAAAGTCGCGGTCGCATTCGCGAACGCTCAGGCGTGGCCGCTCATCCAAGCCCTTAATACGCGACTGCGCAATGAGGAGGAGAGAGCCGAGTTCATCGCGCAGGGCGGGGTCCTCTTCCAGGTGACGCAGTAGAGACACGAGGATACACAGGGTGGTGAGGCGTTGCTGCCCGTCGATGATGTCGACGTCGTCGCCGCTGGGGTGCTGCACGAGGACGATTGACCCGAGGAAGTAGTCACCGTCGTCCGTGCGCCACGCGCCCAGCAGATCATTCACGAGGGTTTCCGCCTGCTGCTCTTCCCACACATAGGGGCGCTGGAAGTCAGGAATCTGGTACTGGCGGTCGCCGTGTAGCAGCTCTTGAATGGACTTCTGTGTCGTCGTGAGGGTCATGGAGGCCTACATCCTCGTTGTGGTGGACTGTCTTCTACTGGCAGTATATCGATGTTTGCTCAGTATGTGTCCACAGTCACGAGGCCGGGGGTCATCCGCTGTTTCGCGCGGCTGTGTGGAATGGGAGCGCGACTAGCATGGGGGTGTGGCCGCGAGTTGTCACGGGTGATTGGGTGACCGAGAGGAAGGGTGCCGGTGGACACCATCAGGAAAGCGGATAGCCGCCGCGGGCGGATCGCCTACGAGGTTGCGGGGCTCGCGTGGCTCGCCGAGGCCTCGGACCCCGGGGCCGCCGTCGTGCCCGTGCTCGATCATGGCGCGACGTGGCTTGAGGAACCCCGCCTGGTCTCCGTCGCCCCAACGCCGCTGGCGGCCGAGGAGTTCGGACGCGCCCTCGCCCATACGCACGCCGCCGGTGCTACGCATTTGGGCGCACCGCCTCCCGGCTTTGAGGGGGACGGCTGGATGGGGGAGGCGCGCCTGTCGCTTCTTCACGAGGCGATGGGTGCCGCCAACGCCAACGCGCATCGTGTGGGGCGCTGCCAGTCTAGTGACGCAACCGATCCCGGCCCGCACGCGAGTCGAGATGCGACGCCGGACCCGGCCCGGGCCTCGTCGTCGGAAGAATCCTGGGGCGCCTTCTACGCGCGCGAGCGGATCGCCCCCTACGCCGACGACCGCACCTTCGTGGCCGCCGAACGAACGCTCATCGACAAGCTCTGTGAGCGCCTCGAGTCCGGCGTGCTCGACCACGGCCAGCCGCGCCTCGTCGAAGACGCGAAAAACCGCCACAACAGCATCGGCGCCGCCCGCACCCACGGCGACCTGTGGAGCGGCAACGTCATGTGGACCCCCGACGGTGCCGTCCTCATCGACCCCGCCGCGCAGGGAGGCCACGCCGAGGAGGACCTCGCGGCCCTCGCGGTCTTCGGCTGCCCGTACTACGAGCGGATCCTCGCCGCCTACAACGAGGCCTCGCCCCTGGAGGATGGCTGGCGAGAGCGCGTCGCCCTGCACCAGATGCACATCATCATGATCCACTGCGCCGTCTTCGGTCGCTCCTACGTGCCCGAGGCCATGGCAATCGCCCGCAGGTACGTATAGACCGCGCCTCCCCGCCGCGCGCCCGAGCGCAGAGACTGCCAGACAAAGACCGCGCCTCCCTCCTCGAACCGCATGCGCATGCGTGGGGACGAGGAGGGAGGCGCGGCAACGTTCGAAGGCAGAGATTCTCAGGCGCGAGCGTCGTAGTGCTGCAGACCCGAATCCTCTCGCGAGCCGCCCTGGCCGTCGCCCACGTCGTGGTAGTCGTGGATCCACTCCAGGCGGCGCACCCACTTGACCATCTTGTAGCCGTGCTGGGAATCGGCGCGCAGGCGCAGCGGGCCGCCGTAGACCTCGGGCAGAGGCTCGTCGTTCATGCCCCAGGCGAGGATGCACTCGTCGTCGTCGATCATCGACGGGTCGATGCACTCGTAGTAGGGCTCGGTCGGACGCCCATCGTAGGTGTGTCCGACGTGCCCGAAGGAAGTGGCCATCAGGTAGTGTGCGCCCTCCGTGGGCGTCACCTGCTCAAGGAGGTCCTTGAGGCGGATGCCCTCCCACTTCGCGATGCCGGTCCACCCTTGCATGCAGGTGTGCATCGTAATGTTCGTGACCTTACCCAGGGCCTTCAGCTCGTCGATGGAGAAAGACTTCTCCTCCTCGACAAGGCCGCCGATCTCGAGACGGAAGTCCTTGAAGTCGTCCTCGCGCAGGGCGATGTACTCCTCGGACTGCTCCTTTGTCGGCGGGCGCGTGTTGACCCAGTGGAACGGGGAAATGTCGTCCTCAGTGAAGGTCTTCTTCGCGACCTGACGAGACTTCAGGCGGTCGATCGTGAGCGCGCGAATGGGCTGCGTGGCACCCCACACCCAGCGCTGCGCGCGACGCATATTTGACAGCGACCAGTAGGAGGCGCCGATCCACAGGGCGATGGCGACGACGATGCCGATGATCAGCATGGTGACGGCCTGAGCGAATTGCGCCGCCGTGATGTCGTTGTAGTTTTCGCCCAGCATCATGTGCGCGATGTTGTACCTCGGGTGGACGATGAACACCAGTGCGACGTGCATGACCACGAAGAAGCAGTAGAACGCCATGCCCAGGAAGTGGATCGAACGCGCCGTCTGGCGGTTGCGGAAGATCCTGACATACTTCGGGAAGCGTCCCGCGAAGGTGGGGGACATGATGGGGCCGGTCGCGATCATAAGGGGCGCGACGATGAAGACGACCGTGAAGTACATGAGCTTCTGGAGGGCGTCATAGGGCTGGAAGTGCTCGATGGAGGGGATCTGCAGGCCCATGTAGATCTTCGCACTCTCCCAGGCCTCGGGGAAGATAGACCACGAGGTGGGGACGATGCGTCGCCACTGGCCCGTCCCGAAGAGGAGGGCGACGTACACGAAGCCGTTGAGGAGCCAGATGGCCGTGACGAGCGCGTGCCACGCGCGGCCCAGGCCGATCTGTCCGCGTCCGGGCAGGGAGATCAGCGGGTGCAGGTTGCGCTGGTCGTCGCGCGCCGTGAACTCGCCGGGGACGGTCGACACCTTGTCCTTGGTGAACTTGAGCCACTCGGATCCGGGTGTGCAGTGATTGTTCCAGTACAGACGCGGGTGCGATGCGAGGACCTCCCAGCCCGAACGGATGAGGAAACCCATCATCACGAAGTTGATGAAGTGGGTGATCCTCAGCCAAGCGGGAAAAGTGTCGAGGTCGACGGCACCGGCTGCGCTGGCCATTGCTGCGAGCGCGTGCATTGCGGTTCCTCCTGTGTGGCGTGAACGATAGAACGCCTCGCATATTAGAGGGGAAATGCGCACATAAATAGCTGTCAAGTCATGTTCTAGTGCAGTGAGCTACAAGTTGTCCACTTGTTAAGCGATATTTGAGTTGGGAAAAGCCAGTCTTTTAGAAAAATGAATGTTGATAAAATGCGGATTGAAGCAATGAAAAACGAGGCCGGGGCCAGGTCGTGCGATGCAACCCAGCCCCGGCCTCGTCCCCGGAGATGTGAATGGCCTACAGACGCGGGATGTTGCGCATGTTGGAGGTGGCCATTGAGAAGGCCTCGGCGATGCCGCGGTTGAGGACGATCTTACTCATCGCGGTCGCGAAGCCGACGACCTGGCCGCCCGTGATGGCCGGCGGGAGCGAGAGTGCGTTCGGATCCGTGATGACCTCGATGAGAGCGGGGCCGGGCGCTGCGAATGCCTCGCGGTACGCGTCCTCCAGGCGAGACGCGTCCTCGACGCGCTCCGCGTGGAAACCAATTGCGCGGGCGATCTCCGCGTAATTCGTATCAGGGACATCCGTCTGGAAGTCTGGGAGGCCGTTGACCAGCATCTCCAGCTTCACCATGCCCAGCGTCGAATTGTTGAAGACGACCACCTTGACCGGCAGGTCGTACATCTTCGCGGTGATCAGCTCTCCGAGCAGCATCGAGATGCCGCCGTCGCCCGACACGGACACGACCTGGCGATCCGGGTAAGCGACCTGAGCGCCCAGGGCCATCGGCAGGGCATTCGCCATCGACCCGTGCAGCAGCGAACCGATGAGGCGGCGCGTGCCGAGCGGATCAATGTAGCGGGCGGTCCACACGTTGCACATGCCCGTATCCGCGGTGAAAATCGCGTCCTTCGCGGCCGTCTCATTGAGGAGGTGGGCGGCGTACTCGGGGTGGATCGGACGCATCTTCTCCACGTTGCGCGTGTAGGCACCCACGGGGGCGTGCATGATCTCCGAGTGCTTCTTGATCTTCGACTTCAGGAAGGAATCGGAACGGTTCGCGCGCAGGTGGGGGAGGAGTGCCTCGATGAAGGGCTTGACCTGCGCGTGGATCGCGAGGCCGACGTCCGTGCGGCGGCCCAGCTTCTCAGCGTGCGTGTCCACCTGAATGGTCGGGGTGTCCGGCAGGAACTGGTCGTAGGGGAAGTCGGTGCCCAGCAGGATCAGCACGTCGGCGTCGCTCATGCCCTCGGCGGCCGCGCCGTAGCCCAGCAGGCCCGTCATGCCCACGTCGAAGGGGTTGTCGTACTGGATGAAGTGCTTGCCGCGCAGCGAGTGCCCGATCGGGGCCTTCAGTGCGTCCGCCAGGGCGATGACCTCGTCGTGGGCGCCCTCGACGCCCGCGCCGGCGAAGATTGCGACCTTATCCGCCTTGTTCAGAAGGGCTGCGGCCTCTTCAACGTCAGCGGCGTTGGGAGTCAGCGTCGCGGGACGTGCGGGCGCGTAGGTGGGGATGTGCTCGACGGCCTTGAGGTCGGAGACGTCGCCGGGCAGGGTGATGACCGAGACGCCGCCCAGGCCGACCGCGTGGCGGATCGCCGAGTTCACGGTGCGCGGCGACTGCGCCGCGGAGGAGATGAGCTCGTTGTAGACCGAGCACTCCTCGAAAATGCGGTCCGGGTGGGTCTCCTGGAAGTACATCGTGCCGATCTGCACGCTCGGGATGTGCGAGGCGATGGCCAGGACGGGTGCGCCCGTGCGGTTCGCGTCGTACAGGCCGTTGATGAGGTGCAGGTTGCCCGGGCCGCAGGAACCTGCACACACGGCGAGCTTGCCGGTGAGCTGAGCTTCGGCCGATGCTGCGAACGCCGCCGCCTCCTCGTGGCGCACGTGGATCCAGTCGATGCCGCCCTTCTTCGAGCCACCGGTCTTGCGCACGGCGTCGACGATAGGGTTGAGTGAATCGCCGACAATGCCGTAGATCCGGTGAACCCCCGCGTCGACAAGCTGGTTCACGATCTGTTCCGCGACGTTCATGCCATCTCCTTAAAATTGCTGGCTGTGACCTGGTGAAACCACCATAGGCATGACTAAGGTCCTATGTCGCTTCAGCGTGATTGACGGATCAAGATGAGGTGTCGGTGGAACAGGCCAGTGTTCCTCCGATAGGATGGCACCGCCCCAATAGCTCAGTCGGTCAGAGCAGCGGACTCATAATCCGTGGGTCGTCGGTTCAAGCCCGACTTGGGGCACCAATGCGTCGGCATCTCGACGCCTGGCAGGTTTGAAGGGTGCGGGGATCCATCCGCCCATTCCGTCGGGGGTGGGCATGAGGTCTGCGGGCTCGATGTCAACGTGAGCTGCCAGTAGTGGTCGCTCGTACGCGTTGGTTCCCTAGCTGGTCTCTCCAAGTTTGACGCACCACAGGTCTTTGCTGCGCGCGTAGATGAGAGTGGCGAGCGTTTCGATGGGGCCATCAGCAGTAAGGTCTGCGAAAGCCTCGGCGATTCTACCGGTTATGTAGCCGATCATCACATCATCGTGATAGATAGAAAGATCGGGTGTGATGACAACTCGGAGTCTGTGTCGGGAGCCGCCGGTGGCACCAAGTCGATCAGCAACATTGATGAGGACGTGTTGGGTGGTCTCGACACCGGCTATCCAGCAATTTGGGATATCGAGCGCGTTCACGTACCGCGCGTAGCAGGCACCAAGCGCACCGTCGTCGGTGTTATCAATGGCGGCGTTCGTTTCGGTATCATCGATAATCTCAATCGTTTCGCGAAGCGCCTCGACTGTAGGAGATAGTTCTCGGCGTGCTTCCAGCTCGCCGATAGTATCGATGAATGCACGAACGAGCCGTGCTAAGAAGACCTGAACGTCGCCGTCATTTCCAAGGCGTGCTAGTTCCTTATTAACTCGCTCCTCGAAACGTGTCGTGATGGGTCCATTACTCACTTCTGGGATCCTCTCATCTGGGACTCGAAAGACTGATGGATGGCGGTTGTGTAACCAACACTCATAGTTTCTCCTCTCGGCTGTGAAAGATGTGTGTCTATCCGTTTTGTGAGCGCATCAAACTGTCTTGATGCGCCCAGTAATACCCTGACCGCGTACGGGGCGTTAGTCCGTCGGTGAGTATGTCTGACGTTACGAACCTGGCAGCGCGCCGACATTCACGGCTGTCACGAACATCCACACGCAGACGAACGCCGCTACCGAGGACGCCACGAAAGCTGCGATCGCTGCACCAATATGGAAGCCGACGGACGGATTCATGCGTCTGACGCACACGACGTAGAGGGCATGGATCAAGCAATTCCACCACAGAGTCCCCAGAAACAGGAACGGCATGATGTAAGACTTGGGGTCGCCATGGTCGACTGCCTGTCCATAGAGCCGCACAATGACGACAGTAGCGACCGTAAGAAACGCCAGACTCGGCAGCGCCCACAAGCGCCACCACCTCCAACGCCACCCGTTGTCCTCCGGCATGGCTATGGCGCGATGGGTGCGCCATGGGTTCACTGGGTCGTTCGCGCCCGGGTAAACGATCGGTTCGAGGTAGCTCAGATCCTCGTGTGTAGGTGCTGCTGATGCGACGGGTGTTGGCTCAGCTGCGTGTGCGCGGCCCCGTTCCTCCTCGAGAGCCATGATCACTGCCCACTCCTCGTCAATCGACAAGGCGCGAGGTGCCGCTGGGTCACCGCCAACCCGTGAGGGGGTGGGCGGGCTTGGTTCGCGGTGAGATTCGTCGTCGATGCTCATACCTCAATAGTGTCCCGTTGCGTATACATCTGCGTCCATCTCGCTCAGGCGTGCGAATCGGTCACGCTGTCATAGCCAGTCACTGTGGAGCCTCACAATGTTCCATTCCGCATGCCTGTGCGACTGACGCATCCTCAACGGGGTTGGCAACGTCATCTGCTGGACTTTCGTACTGTCCGAGTTTCGGGTTTCCGGACTCGTATTACTGTGGCGTAAGAGCACTCGATACGGGTGTCATCACCCAGATGGGCTGCGGCGGTGCCGTGAGGTTCCAGCGATGCTCGAGATCGGGTGACGTGTGGCGTCGGCGCGGATAGGTTGTTCCTTCCTGGATAGGTTATGAGCATCCGGATAGGTTAATAAGCTATCCGGATGTGCGTTACCTATCCGGAAGTGCCCGCACTCGGGACCTGAGGGGCGAGCGCGAAACGCTGTGGTGCATATTCATATGGCGATGACTCATGAGTCATGGGCATGAATTCCTGTATGATTCGGCAGAGCCAACTCGTATCGGCACCACCCACACCAGGGTCCCCAGCACCGCCCCGACGAACCAGCTGGCCACGGCCTCGTTCCCGTGAAACCCTGCACATATCACATCCTGCCTTGACTCGCGATGCGACTCACGGTAGCCTGAGTATTTGCGCCTTATCATGCCCGAGGTGACCCGTATCCAGCCGTCGTAACAGGCGCTTGACGGACCAGGACGCGTCAGATAATGGGTGATAAGGCAGCGTGCGCACCGTTCATGCAGGGAAGGATCCCCTTTGGCTGCCAACAGCACCGCCAAACAGCCCAAGCACCGCATCTCATTCGCTAAGCTTCGTGAACCTCTCCAGGCCCCCAATCTGCTGGGCCTGCAGGTCGAAAGCTTCGATTGGCTGCTGGGTAACGACGCGTGGAAGGCCCGCGTCGAAGCCGCTCAGGCATCCGGCCGTAACGATGTCCCCGACGTCTCCGGCCTCGAAGAAATCTTCCACGAGATTTCCCCCATTGAGGACGTTGCAGGCACCATGAGCCTGTCGTTCCACGACCACCGCCTCGAATCCCCCAAGTACTCCATGGAGGAAGCCAAGGCGAAGGACTACACGTACTCCGCACCCATGTACGTGACCGCCGAGTTCATGAACTACGAGACCGGCGAAATTAAGTCCCAGACCGTGTTCATGGGCGACTTCCCGCTCATGACCCCCCGCGGTACCTTCATCATCAACGGCACCGAGCGTGTCGTCGTCTCCCAGCTCGTGCGTTCCCCCGGCGTGTACTTCGAGAAGCTCTCGGACCGTTCGTCGGACAAGGAAACCTTCGGCGCGAAGGTCATCCCCTCGCGTGGCGCATGGCTCGAGTTCGAGATCGACAAGCGCGACACCGTTGGCGTGCGCATCGACCGCAAGCGTAAGCAGTCGGTGACCCACTTCCTCAAGGCCATCGGCATGACCGAATCTGAGATTCGCGACACCTTCGCCGACTACCCGGTCCTCCTCGAAACCCTCGAGAAGGACACCGTCGCGACGCAGGAAGAGGCCTTGCTCGACATCTACCGCAAGCTGCGCCCCGGCGAGCCCGCGAACGTCGACGCCGCCCAGACGCTGCTCAACAACTTCTACTTCGACTCTCGTCGCTACGACCTGGCCAAGGTCGGCCGCTACAAGATCAACAAGAAGCTGGCCATCGAAGCCGACCCCAAGGCCTCGACCCTGTCCCTCGAGGACATCGTCGCGACCGTCAAGTACCTCCTCGCCCTGCACCAGGGCGACAAGACCTTCGCGGGCACCCGAGGCGGCGAGCCCGTCGAGGTCCGCGTTGAGGTCGACGACATCGACAACTTCGCCAACCGCCGCATCCGCGCCGTCGGCGAGCTCATCCAGGGCCAGGTCCGCACCGGCCTCGCCCGCATGGAGCGCACCGTGCGCGAGCGCATGACCACCCAGGAGACGGACTCGATCACGCCCCAGACGCTGATCAACATCCGCCCCGTCGTGGCCGCGATCAAGGAGTTCTTCGGAACCTCCCAGCTCTCGCAGTTCATGGACCAGAACAACCCGCTGGCCGGCCTGACCCACAAGCGCCGTCTGTCGGCCCTGGGCCCCGGCGGTCTGTCCCGTGACCGCGCGGGCATGGAAGTTCGAGACGTCCACCCCTCGCACTACGGCCGCATGTGTCCGATCGAGTCCCCTGAAGGCCCGAACATCGGCCTCATCGGCTCGCTCGCGACCTTCGCGCGCATCAACCCCTTCGGCTTCATTGAGACGCCCTACCGCGTCGTCAAGGACTGCAAGGTTACCGACGAAATCCGCTACCTCACCGCGGACGACGAGAAGGGCCACTTCATCGCCCAGGCCTCGTCGCCCCTGACGGCGGACGGCACCTTCGCCGAGCACGACGTCCTGTGCCGTGTCGCCGGCGAAGACCCGACCCTGATCGCCCGCGATCGCGTCGACTACATGGACGTGTCCGCACGTCAGATGGTGTCCGTCGCCGCGGCGTTCATTCCCTTCCTGGAGCACGACGACGCGAACCGAGCCCTCATGGGCGCGAACATGCAGCGTCAGGCCGTGCCGCTGCTCACCACGGAAGCCCCGCTGGTCGGCACCGGCATGGAGCTGCGCGCCGCGCACGACTCCGGCGAAATGATCCTCGCCGCCCACTCCGGCGTCGTCTCCGAGGTCTCCGCGGACCTGATCGTCGTCTCCACGGATGAGGGCGGCCGCGACTCCTACCGCCTCGAAAAGTTCGAGCGCTCCAACCCCGGTAACTGCACCAACCAGCGCGTTATCGTGGACGAGGGCGACCGCGTCGAGGCCGGCGACGTCCTGGCCGACGGCCCCGCCACCTCCAACGGTGAGGTCGCGCTCGGCAAGAACCTGCTCGTCGCCTACATGTCGTGGGAAGGCCTCAACTACGAGGACGCCATCATCCTGAGCCGTCGCGTCGTGGAAGAGGACATCCTCACCTCGATCCACATCGAGGAGTACGAGGTCGACGCCCGCGAGACCAAGCTCGGTGAGGAAGAAATCACCCGCGATATCCCCAACGTCTCCGAGGAATCCCTCGCTGACCTGGACGAGCGCGGCATCATCCGCATCGGCGCCGAGGTCACCGCAGGCGACATCCTCGTCGGCAAGGTCACCCCGAAGGGAGAGACCGAGCTGACCTCCGAAGAGCGCCTACTGCGCGCCATCTTCGGTGAGAAGGCCCGCGAGGTGCGCGACACCTCCCTGCGTGTCCCCCACGGCGAAGAGGGTATCGTCATCGGCGTCCGCGAATTCAACGACGACGAAGACGACCTCAACCCCGGCGTCCGCCAGACCGTGCGCGTCTACGTCGCCCAGCGACGCAAGATCACGATCGGCGACAAGATGGCCGGCCGCCACGGCAACAAGGGCGTCGTGTCCAAGATCCTCCCGGTCGAGGACATGCCCTTCCTCGCCGACGGCACGCCCGTCGACATCATCCTCAACCCGCTGGGTGTCCCCGGCCGAATGAACGTCGGCCAGGTGCTCGAGTACCACCTCGGTTGGCTCGCACACCAGGGCTGGGATGCCTCGGCCGCTGTTGAGGCCGGCGAAGAGTGGGCAGCGCACCTGCCCGCCGACGGCATCAAGACCGAGCCGGGCACACCCGTCGCCACCCCCGTGTTCGACGGCCTCGAGGCCGACGAGCTCGCGGGCCTGCTGCGCAACGTGAACCCGAACCGCGACGGCGACGTCCTGACCAACTACGAGGGCAAGGCGCGCCTGTTCGACGGCCGCTCCGGCGAGCCGTTCCCGTACCCGATCTCGGTGGGCTACACCTACATGCTCAAGCTCCACCACCTGGTCGACGACAAGATCCACGCCCGCTCCACGGGCCCGTACTCGATGATCACGCAGCAGCCGCTGGGCGGTAAGGCCCAGTTCGGCGGCCAGCGCTTCGGCGAGATGGAGGTGTGGGCCCTGGAAGCTTACGGCGCCGCCTACGCCCTCCAGGAGCTGCTGACCATCAAGTCCGACGACACCACCGGCCGCGTCAAGGTGTACGAGGCCATCGTCAAGGGCGAGGACATCCCCGAGCCCGGCATCCCCGAGTCCTTCCGAGTCCTCATCCAGGAAATGCGCTCGCTGTGCCTGAACGTCGAAGCTCTCGACGCGGCCGGCAACGTCATTGACCTGCGTGAGCAGGACGAAGACTTCAATGCGCGTGAGGACCTGGGCATCACTCTTGATGCTCGTCCGAACGCTGCGGCGACCATCGATGCGATCTGATAGGGAGAGATAACTTTGCTGGACGCCAAAACGTTCGACAGCCTGAAGATCACCCTGGCCACCGGCGACGACATCGCCGTCTGGAGCCATGGTGAGGTGAAGAAGCCGGAGACCATCAACTACCGTACGCTCAAGCCCGAGCGTGACGGCCTGTTCGGTGAGCAGATCTTCGGCCCCACGCGCGACTGGGAGTGCGCGTGTGGCAAGTACAAGCGCGTGCGCTACAAGGGCATCGTGTGCGAGAAGTGTGGAGTTGAGGTCACTCGCTCCCGCGTCCGCCGTGAGCGCATGGGTCACATCGACCTCGCCGCCCCCGTCACGCACATCTGGTACTTCAAGGGTGTTCCCTCGCGCCTGGGCTACGTGCTCAACCTCGCGCCCAAGGACCTCGAGAAGGTCATCTACTTCGCTGCCTACATGATCACCGAGGTCGACGAAAAGGGTCGCCACGAGGATCTGGCCGAACTGCGCGCCGAACTCGAAGTGCAGAAGAAGCAGATGGAGAACAACCGCGACGCGACGATCAACGACTTCGCGGAGCAGCTCGAGTCCGACATCGCCGCCCTGGAAAAGGACGGCGCCTCGCAGGCCGAGCGCGAGCGCGCTCGCAAGCAGGGCGAGCGTGAGATGGCCAAGATTCGCCGCCGCTTCGACGGTGACATCGAAGGCCTCGAGGCCGTGTGGGAGCGCTTCAAAGACCTCAAGGTCGGCGACCTCGAGGGCGACGAGCGTCTCTACCGCGCGATGGTGGCCCGCTACGGCACCTACTTCAAGGGTGACATGGGCGCAGCCGCCATCCAGAAGCGCCTGGAGACTTTCGACCTGGAGGGCGAGGTCGCCGCGCTGCGCCAGACCATCGCCTCCGACTCCGGCCCGCGCAAGGCCCGCGCCATCAAGCGCCTGAAGGTCATCAATGCCTTCGTTGCGACCGGCAACTCGCCGGCCTCGATGGTCCTCACCAAGATCCCCGTGATCCCGCCGGACCTGCGCCCCATGGTTCAGCTGGACGGTGGCCGCTTCGCGACCTCCGACCTCAACGACCTGTACCGCCGCGTCATCAACCGCAACACCCGACTCAAGCGCCTGCTCGAGCTGGGTGCCCCCGAGATCATCGTCAACAACGAGAAGCGCATGCTTCAGGAGTCCGTTGACGCCCTCTTCGACAACGGCCGCCGCGGCCGCCCCGTTGCGGGCCCGGGCAACCGTCCGCTGAAGTCGATCTCGGACATGCTCAAGGGTAAGCAGGGTCGTTTCCGTCAGAACCTGCTCGGTAAGCGCGTCGACTACTCGGGTCGTTCCGTTATCGTCGTCGGCCCGCAGCTGCAGCTGCACCAGTGTGGTCTGCCCAAGCAGATGGCCCTGGAGCTGTTCAAGCCCTTCGTCATGAAGCGCCTGGTCGAGAAGAACTACGCGCAGAACGTCAAGGCCGCCAAGCGCAAGGTGGAGCGTCAGCGCCCCGAGGTGTGGGACGTCCTCGACGACGTCATCCGCGAGCACCCGGTGCTGCTCAACCGTGCACCTACGCTGCACCGCCTCGGTATTCAGGCGTTCGAGCCCCAGCTGATTGAGGGTAAGGCCATCCAGCTGCACCCCCTCGCCTGTGGTGCCTTCAACGCCGACTTCGACGGCGACCAGATGGCTGTCCACCTGCCGCTGGGCGCTGAGGCGCAGGCCGAGGCCCGCATCCTCATGCTGTCGACGAACAACATCCTCAAGCCCTCCGACGGTCGCCCCGTGGCCATGCCGTCGCAGGACATGATCATCGGCCTGTTCCACCTGACCTCGAACCCCGACCCGTCGGTCCCGGTCGAGAAGGACGAAGACGGAAACCCCGTGATTCCGTACTTCTCCAGCCAGGCGGAGGCCCAGATGGCGTTCGACGCCGGCAACCTGGACCTGAACGCGACCGCGTGCATCCGCTTCGCCGACGGCACCGTGCCGCCCGAGGGCTGGGAAGCCCTCGAGGGTTGGGAGAGTGGCGACGACCTGATCCTCGAGACCAGCCTCGGCCGCGCGATCTTCAACGAGCAGCTGCCCACCGACTACCCGTTTGTCAACGAGGTCGTCGGCAAGAAGCAGCTCGGCAACATCGTGAACACGCTGACCCAGCGTTACCCGAACGTGCTCGTGGCGGACTGCCTCGACGCGCTGAAGTCGGCCGGCTTCCACTGGTCGACCTGGTCGGGTATCACGATCGCGTTCTCCGACATTCAGGCCTCGCCGCGTAAGCGCGAGATCCTGGCCCGCTACGAGGCCAAGGCCGCCGAGATCGTCGAGCAGTTCGAGACCGGTATCATCCTCGAGGAGACCCGCTACGAGGAGCTCGTCAAGCTGTGGCTGCAGTGCACCGAAGAGGTCGCTGAGGACATGCGCGCGAACTTCACCGAGCGCAACACCGTGTACCGCATGGTGAACTCGGGTGCCCGTGGTAACTGGTCGCAGGTTCAGCAGATCGCCGGTATGCGTGGCCTCGTGTCCGACCCGAAGCAGAAGCTGATCGAGCAGCCCATTAAGGCGAACTACCGCGAGGGCCTGACGGTTCTCGAGTACTTCATCGCCACGCACGGTGCCCGTAAGGGCCTGGTCGATACGGCTCTGCGTACCGCCGAGTCTGGCTACCTGACCCGTCGTCTGGTCGACGTCTCGCAGGACGTCATCGTCCGCGAGGCCGACTGCGGCACCCGCGCCGGCCTGAAGATCGACATCGCTCACAAGAACGAGTTCGGTGAGTGGGAGGCATCCGAGACCATCGAGACGACCGCCTACGCCCGTAACCTCGCCCGCGACGCGGTGAATGAAGCCGGAGAGGTCGTCATGCCCGCGGGCACCGACCTGGGTGATGACCAGCTCGCCGAGCTGGTTGCCGCCGGCGTCGAGCAGATCGTCTGCCGTTCCGTCCTCACCTGTGAGTCACAGGTCGGCACCTGTGCGGCCTGCTACGGCCGTTCGCTGGCCACCGGCAAGCAGGTCGACATCGGCGAGGCCGTCGGCATTATCGCCGCCCAGTCGATTGGCGAGCCCGGCACGCAGCTGACGATGCGTACGTTCCACACCGGTGGTGCCGCCTCCGCTGCGGATATTACGCAGGGTCTGCCCCGTGTTCAGGAACTCTTCGAGGCCCGCAGCCCGAAGGTCGAGGCGAAGATGAACGAGGCCGCCGGCCGCGTCCACATCGACGACGAAGACCCGAGCGCACGTAAGGTCGTCATCACCCGTGACGACGGCAAGGAAGACCTGGTCATCGAGGTGTCGCGTCGCCAGAAGCTCCTCGTGTCCGAGGGTCAGCACGTCGAGGCCGGCACCCCGCTGACCGAAGGCCAGCTGGATCCCAAGGAGATCCTGCGCATCATGGGCCGCAACGTGGCTCAGAAGATGCTCGTGGACGAGGTCCAGAAGGTGTACCGCGACCAGGGTGTGGGTATCCACGCCAAGCACATCGAGGTCATCGTCCGTCAGATGCTGCGCCGCGTCACCATCCTGGAGCCCGGCGACACGACGTTCATGCCCGGCGAGCTCGTCGACCGCATGGCGTACCTGACGCAGAACCGTCGCGTCGCAGCCGAGGGCGGCCAGCCCGCCTCCGGTCGCCAGATGCTGATGGGCATCACGAAGGCGTCGCTGGCCACGGATTCGTGGCTGAGCGCCGCGTCCTTCCAGGAGACCACCAAGGTCCTGACCGAGGCCGCCATGAACGGCAAGTCGGACTCCCTGGTGGGCCTCAAGGAGAACGTCATCCTCGGTAAGCTCATCCCGGCCGGCACCGGCCTGTCGCGCTACAACGACGTCATCGTTGAGCCGACGGCTGAGGCCATGGCGAACTCGAACTACTCCGAGGCCGACTTCGGTGACGGCTCTGTGTCCGAGGACTTCCTCGACGCGCTGGGTGCCATCGACTTCGGCATGAACTTCCGCGAGTAATCCGGTTCGTGACCGCTTGGGGCCCCGGCCTCGTCCGTGAAAACGTGACGAGGCCGGGGCCCCTTGTCGTGTCTGCTTGCTTGCCCTGAGCGCGCCGGGGACGTCTCGCGGCGGTGCATTTCGAGCGCCAGCTGCGACGGTCGAAGATGACAAGTTCAACCATTTGGAAAGCTGACGCGCGGATGCTAGATTGGCCGCACACTATCCATCAACGCTTAAGGATGTCTCCTCATGCGCCTGTCCAAGAAACTGGTCATTGCAGCGCTCGGCTCCGCGACCCTCGTTCTCAACCCGTTGGCAGCCTTCGCCGCGGGTCCCACGATTGAGGATGCGGACGGACCGCTCGTTCGGATTGCCATCTCCGACACACTCAACTGCTCGATTAACTACCAGGGCGATAGGTACAACGAGTTCTTCAACAGTCGATCCGCTCATGATCCAGCGGACTGTGGAACCTTCCTCGCTGTGGGATCTGAGCTGTTCGGTCCGGGGGAGCTGAATTCGCGAGCTGCGACGTCGATGGGGACGACCACCTGGACGCCGGTTTCGCAAACGAAGTCAGGAACGGGTACTCAAACCGATCCGTGGGTCCTCACGACTGTCGTTCGCGGCGGTGGATTCGAGATCACGCAGACGGACACCTACTCAACGGGCAATGAGTTCTACGCGACGACCTCGTCGGTGAAGAACATCTCGGATGCAGCTCAGGATTTTACTCTCTACCATGCGGCGGATTGCTACCTTCAGGACAACGATTACGGCTTCGGTGAGTATGACGAGAGCACGGGGACGATCATCTGCCGAGCGGAGGATCCGCAAACCGGCCAGCATACGGATCGTGGCCGAGTCGAGCAGTTCGTCCCGACGACCGCCGGTTCGAACTACTACTACAGTTCCTATAACGAGGTCTGGGATAAGCTTAAGGATCGCGCGCCTCTGCCCAACAAGCTCGAGCGTGCAGATTCCAACCGGGACAACGGCATGGCTCTGAGCTGGACTCGTACGCTCGAGCCGAATGCGACGGTCGACTACTCTCTCGTCACCTCCTTCTCGCCGAAGGGCCAGGTCGCGCTGTCCTCCGCGACGTGCGCCGTCGCACAGCCGGGTGCCGACTCCACCGCGACGCGCACCATCGGCGTGACGATCACGAACCCGAACCGCGATGTCAAGTCGGTTCAGACGGTCATTGCGACCCTGTCGGACGACGCCACCTACGTTCCCCAGTCGGTCAGCGGTGCCCCCGAGCCGACGGTCGCGGGCAAGGTGCTTACCTTCAAGGATATGGAGCTTCCCGCCAACGGGTCGGTGAAGTTCTCGTTCCTTATCGCCGGCAGCGCTGAGGTTACTCCGCTCGTGAAGATCTCGGGGACGACGACGAGTGGCGCAGCCATCGTCGAGTCCGATACCTCGCAGTCTTCGACGTGCGATTTCCCCGAGCTTCCGGCTCCCGAGGAGCCCCAGCCGACTCCCGAGCAGTCCCAGCCGACTCCTGAGCAGCCGCAGCCCACTGCCGAACAGTCCCAGCCGACTCCTGAGCAGCCGCAGCCTGCGGGCGGCAAGAGCACTGACGGCAACAAGCTGGCCAGCACCGGCGCGAACACCGGCGTTGCCATCGCGCTCGTTGGCCTGCTCGCCGTCGCCGGCGTCGGCCTCGTGGTGGCGAGGCGCCGCGCTCGCTGATCGGAGATCCGGTCGACAACGTCACAGGGCCCGGTCCCCGCGAGGGGGTCGGGCCCTCGTGTATCCCCTGTGGTTATCCTCGTCGGTGGCGGGGAGAGTCGCCTTCCGCGTAGGCGGCGAAGCCAGCGGGGTTCCAGCTTTCTCACCCTGACAGATTGTGCGGTGAATCCGACAGAACGAACGAGGCCGCACCACGCTGGGGCGACCGTGCGGTTGAATAGGTGGTGGCGGTTCCCCACTGCCCTCTGGTCTGCGGCGACCTGCGTCGATGGAGACATTCACAGGGGAGGCAAGGGAGCTGATCTGCTCTGGGATGCAGGGTTTCGGAACTGAAAGAGGACATCAACAATGCTTTCCATCAACTGGTCTGATGTGTGGAAGATGGTTGAGTCGATCAAGGTCCCCTTGATCGTCATCGGCGTGGCGCTGGCGCTCGCCATCATCGTCTCCCTCGCTGTATTTAAGATGGGCAAGCCTGCCCGTAAGCTCACGCGCTCGACCGCGTGGGTCGCAGCGTTCGTCGCGATTGTCGTCGCCGTCGTGTCGATGATGTACGGCGGCTTCAAGACGGTGCTCGACCTTGCGGCCGGCACTGGTGCGCTGACGGACGCGTCGAAGGCGCAGGTCGAAGAGCTGGGCAACGACATTTCGGACGAGGGCATGGTCCTCCTGAAGAACAACAACGGCGCTCTCCCACTGGCCAAGGGCTCCGCGATCAACGTGTGGGGCTGGGGCTCAACGAACCCGATCTACGGCGGCACTGGCTCCGGCTCGCTGTCGAAGGACAACCCGACGACCTCCCTCCTGGACGGTCTCCATAACGCGGGCTTCACCACGAACGATGAGCTGACGAACCTGTACACCTCGTACCGCGCTGAGCGCCCGGAGGTCGGCATGTTCAAGGCCGATTGGTCGCTGCCCGAACCCACGCAGGACAAGTACTCCGACGACCTGCTCTCCAACGCGACTGCCTTCGGCGATACGGCGGTCGTGACGATCGCTCGCTCGGGCGGCGAGGGCTTCGACCTGCCGCGCGATGTCAATAAGGAGATGGCTGACAACCCGTACTTCAGCTACACGAACAACTCCGATGAGTACACGGACTTCGAGGACGGCCAGGGCTACCTCGAGCTGACGCGTCCCGAGAAGGACATGATCGAGCTGGCGAAGAAGACGTCGACGAAGACGGTTGTTGTTATCAACGCTGCGAACGCCTTCCAGCTGGGTGACCTACAGGATGACCCGGAGATCGACGCGATCGTGTGGGCGATTCCCGGAGGCCAGGTTGGTTTCAACGCGCTGGGCCGCATCCTGGACGGCGAGGTGAACCCGTCGGCGAAGACCCCTGACACCTTCGCGCGCGACATTAAGGCTGGTCCCGCCGCTAACAACTTCGGCGACTTCCAGTACACGAATATGACGGAGTTCGCCCAGGATGACCCCTTCAATAAGGGCACGCAGACGCAGCCGTCCTTCGTCAACTACAACGACTCGATCTACGTCGGCTACCGCTGGTACGAGACGGCCGCCGCTGAGGGCGTCATCGACTACGGCAACGAGGTCGTCTACCCCTTCGGCTACGGCCTGTCCTACACGACGTTCTCCCAGTCGATGGGCGATATCTCGGTCGACGAGGCCACGGGTGCCATGTCCGCGAACGTGACCGTGACGAACACGGGCCAGGTCGCAGGCAAGGATGTCGTGCAGGTCTACGACAACCCGCCCTACACGGATGGTGGCATCGAAAAGGCGTCTGCGAACCTGCTGTCGTTCGACAAGACGAAGCTGCTGGAGCCCGGCGAGTCCCAGACGCTGACGGTTTCCTGGAACCGTGACGATCTCGCGTCCTACGACGCGACGAACGCGAAGGCCTACGTGCTCGAGGCCGGCGACTACAAGATCTCCGCTCGCTCGAACTCGCACGACGTCATCGATGAGAAGACGTACACGGTGGGGGCCACCGAGACCTTCAACACCGCTGAAAACACGCACAATGGTGACAAGGTTGTGGCCACTAACCAGTTCGATAACGCGAAGGGTGACGTTACCTACCTGTCGCGCGTGGGCCACTTCGCCAACTTCGTGGAGGCAACTGCTGCCCCCACGAACTTCGAAATGAGCGAGGCCAACAAGGCGAAGTTCCTCGCGAACTCGAACTACGATGCGGCGGCCGCTGACGCCGACAGCAGCGCGACAATGCCGACCACGGGTGCCAAGAACGGCCTCGTCCTGGGTGATCTCGCGGGCCTCGATTACAACGACCCGAAGTGGGATCAGCTCCTCGACCAGCTGACCGTCAAGGAGATGAACACGCTCATCTCCAAGGGCGGCTACGGCTCCCCGGCGATCTCCTCGATCGGCAAGCTGCGCGTCTCCGACGTGGACGGTCCCGCCTCGCTGAACAACAACTTCACAGGCGTTGGCTCGATCGGCCTGCCCTCCGCGGTTTCCGTGGCGGCCACCTTCAACAAGGAGCTCGCGCACTCCTTCGGTGACGCGATCGGCACGATGGCGCACGACATGCAGGTCTCGGGCTGGTACGCGCCGGCGACGAACACGCACCGCTACGCCTACGCGGGCCGTAACTTCGAGTACTTCTCGGAGGACCCGGTCCTGGCGGGTTCGCAGGTCGCCGAGGAGATCAAGGGCGCCCAGGCCATTCCTCAAGCACTTCGCCCTCAATGACCAGGAAACGAACCGCACGCACATGCTCGCGACCTGGACGAACGAGCAGGCGATGCGCGAGGTCTACCTGCGTTCCTTCGAGATCGGCGTCAAGGACGGCGGCGCACACGCGATCATGAGCGCGTTCAACTACATCGGCCCCGAGTATGCGGGTGCCAACTCGGCGCTCCTGAACAATGTTCTGCGCGACGAGTGGGGCTTCCGTGGCATGGTCCTCACCGACTACTTCGCGGGCTACGGCTACCAGAACGCTGATCAGATCACGCGTAATGGCGGCGACATGATGCTCGCGACGCTCGACATGCCGATCGCGACGGTGAACGTGCAGGACGCGGCGGGCGTGACCGCTCTGCGCACTGCCTCGCACGACATCCTCTACACGGTCGCCAACTCGTGGATGTACGAGAATGGTCAGCCCGAGGTCACCCGCAACGCGTGGGAGTACATCACGTGGGTGGTAGCAGGAATCCTGATCCTGTCGCTGCTGGGCCTCGAGGTGGTGGCGATCCGCCGCTACCGGACCCGCAAGGCGCAGGCGGTGATCACCGTCGAGCCCAACGCGTCGATCGACGAGGCAGGGGCTGAGAATACGGAAGAGTGACCGATCCGGGGCTGCCCGGACGGCGCGGCCCTCGGGTGGCGGTGAGTATCGCTGACCCGTGGGGGAGGGGCCCGCAGGCACGTGCCTGCGGGCCCCTCCGCGCTGCGAATCGGATGAAATGAGCGCTCAAGAAAACAAAAGAACGCTGTGAGAGCAGCCAAGAGGAGGAGACATAGCGTCGGAGTAGGAGGCGAATCGCCCCGGTACTGAAGAGTACGAGCGCACCTCGGCCCCGGCCTCGTCGATGAGGGGGGAACCACAGTGAAGCCCCTTTGACGAATGGCGACGTTTCCCACTATCCTTGAGGATGGTTCCCGCCTCTGTGGGACCTCTGTGCCCGGGAAACCGGGAGCGGGCTCCGTCCGTCGGAGCTCCGGGCGTCATTCTCTGACCCTCGTGGTTATCATGGCGCACCGGCCCCCAGCGGACACGTGTGCCCACGCGGGGGTCATGCAGTCGCGGAAGACTGACAATCAGGGCCGCCCCTCGACGTGAGGGGAGGCCGCCGACGGAAAGAAACTGGAGACCCAGTGCCTACCATTCAGCAGCTCGTCCGCAAGGGACGTGTCTCGAAGCGCGCGAAGGTGAAGACCCCCGCGCTGAAGGGCTCCCCCCAGCGTCGCGGCGTGTGCACCCGTGTGTACACCACCACGCCGAAGAAGCCGAACTCGGCTCTGCGAAAGGTCGCCCGTGTGCGCCTTTCGTCCGGCATCGAAGTCACCGCGTACATTCCCGGTGAGGGCCACAACCTGCAGGAGCACTCGATCGTGCTCGTGCGCGGTGGTCGTGTGAAGGACCTGCCCGGCGTGCGTTACCGCATCGTCCGCGGCTCGCTCGACACCCAGGGTGTCCGCGGCCGTCAGCAGGCTCGTTCCCGTTACGGCGCGAAGAAGGAGAAGAAGTAATGCCTCGTAAGGGCCCCGCTCCCCGTCGCCCCCTCGTCGATGACCCGGTTTACGGCTCCAAGGTCGTGACCCAGCTGGTCAACCGCGTCCTCCTCGACGGCAAGAAGACCGTCGCCGAGCGCATCGTCTACGGCGCACTTGAAACCGTTCGTGAGCGCACCGAGCAGGAGCCCGTCTCCGTGCTCAAGCGCGCCCTCGAGAACATCCGTCCGGCCCTTGAGGTCCGCTCCCGCCGCGTCGGTGGTGCGACCTACCAGGTCCCCGTCGAGGTTCGCCCCGCGCGCGCCACGACGCTGGCCCTGCGCTGGCTGGTCGACTTCTCGCGTCAGCGTCGCGAGAAGACCATGACCGAGCGTCTCGCCAACGAGATCCTCGACGCCTCCAACGGCCTCGGTGCCGCCGTGAAGCGTCGTGAGGACATGCACAAGATGGCTGAGTCCAACCGCGCCTTCGCGCACTACCGCTGGTGATTTAAAGACGAGGCCTGGGCAACCGGGCCTCGTCTCACGCAGCAAGAACACCCATTACTTCGAACGAAGGAACCACACTCGTGGCACTAGAGGTGCTGACGGATCTCAACAAGGTCCGCAACATTGGCATCATGGCTCACATCGATGCCGGCAAGACGACCGTGACGGAACGAATCCTGTTCTACACGGGCATCAACTACAAGATCGGCGAGACGCACGATGGCGCCTCGACGACCGACTGGATGGAACAGGAAAAGGAACGCGGCATCACGATTACGTCCGCCGCCGTTACCTCTTTCTGGAACGGTAACCAGATCAACATTATTGACACCCCCGGTCACGTTGACTTCACCGTTGAGGTTGAGCGCTCGCTGCGCGTCCTCGACGGCGCCGTCGCCGTGTTCGACGGCAAGGAGGGCGTTGAGCCCCAGTCCGAGACCGTGTGGCGTCAGGCCGACAAGTACGACGTCCCGCGTATCTGCTTCATCAACAAGATGGACAAGATGGGCGCCGACTTCTACTTCTCGGTTGGTACCATCCGCGACCGCCTGCACGCGACCCCGATCGTCATGCAGCTCCCGATGGGCGCCGAGAACGACTTCGTCGGCAACATCGACCTGCTGACCATGGAGGCCCTGACCTACCCGGCCAAGGATGACAAGGGCAACGACACGCTCGGCTCCATCGTCGAGCGCGGCCCGATCCCCGCCGAGTACCAGGAAAAGGCTGAAGAGTACCGCGAGGCGCTCGTTGAGGCCGCCGCCGAGGGCTCCGACGAGCTGACCGAGGCCTACCTGGAGAACGGCGAGCTGACGATCGAGCAGATCAAGGAAGGCATCCGCCTCCTGACCATCTCCTCGCGCGCGTTCCCCGTCTACTGCGGTACCGCTCTGCGCAACATGGGTGTGCAGCCCGTCCTCGACGCCGTCGTGGACTTCCTGCCCTCCCCGCTTGACATCGGCGAGGTTCGCGGCTTCCTCCCCGGCTCTGAGACCGAGGAAGAGACCGAGGTCCGTCACCCCGACGAGAAGGAACCCTTCTCGGCTCTGGCGTTCAAGATCGCCGCTCACCCCTTCTACGGCAAGCTCACCTTCATCCGCGTGTACTCCGGTAAGGTCGAGTCCGGTTCCCAGGTCCTCAACTCGACCAAGGGCAAGAAGGAGCGCATCGGCAAGATCTTCCAGATGCACTCGAACAAGGAGAACCCCGTCGACGTGGCACACGCTGGCCACATCTACGCGGTGATCGGCCTGAAGGACACGACCACGGGTGACACGCTTGCCGCTATCGACAAGCCGATCGTCCTCGAGTCGATGACCTTCCCCGCCCCCGTTATCCAGGTTGCCGTCGAGCCCAAGTCGAAGGCCGACCAGGAGAAGATGGGCGTCGCCATCCAGAAGCTGGCGGAAGAGGACCCGACGTTCACCGTCGAGCTCGACGCCGAGACTGGCCAGACCATCATCGGTGGTATGGGTGAGCTCCACCTCGACATCATCGTCGACCGTATGCGTCGCGAGTTCAAGGTCGAGGCCAACGTGGGTAACCCGATGGTTGCCTACCGCGAGACCATCCGCAAGAAGGTCGAGAAGTACGAGTACACGCACAAGAAGCAGACCGGTGGTTCCGGCCAGTTCGCGCGTGTCATCATCGCCCTGGAGCCCCTCCCGGCCGACTCCGAGGAAGAGTACATGTTCGAGGACAAGGTCACCGGTGGCCGCGTTCCTCGCGAGTACATTCCGTCGGTCGATGCGGGCATCAAGGACGCCATGCAGTCCGGCGTTCTCGCAGGCTACCCGATGGTTGACATCAAGGCCACGCTGCTTGATGGCGCCTACCACGAGGTTGACTCCTCCGAAATGGCGTTCAAGGTTGCTGGCTCGATGGCGCTGAAGGAAGCCGCCAAGAAGGCTAACCCCGTCCTCCTCGAGCCGATCATGGCCGTTGAGGTTCGTACTCCCGAGGAGTACATGGGCGACGTCATCGGCGACCTCAACTCTCGTCGTGGTCAGATCTCGTCGATGGACGAGCAGCACGGCGTGCGCGTCGTCAAGGCTCAGGTGCCGCTGTCCGAGATGTTCGGATACGTCGGCGACCTGCGCTCCAAGACGCAGGGCCGCGCTGTCTACTCCATGGAGTTCGACAGCTACGCCGAGGTTCCGCGCGCCGTCGCGGATGAGATCGTCGGCAAGTCTCGGGGCAACTGAGTCCCACCGGGGGCTCGCGGGGCAGGTCACCTGCCCTGCGAGCCGCCTCACACACAAGTAAACCCAGTAGGTCTCAAGCCCCAGTGGTGTTAAAGTGGCACCTAGCCGTAGGCTGAGAATATCTACCCGAGTCCAGGAGGACACAAGTGGCGAAGGCCAAGTTTGAGCGCACCAAGCCGCACGTCAACATCGGCACGATTGGTCACGTTGACCACGGCAAGACGACGCTGACGGCAGCTATCACCAAGGTGCTGCACGATAAGTACCCCGATCTGAACGAGTACACCCCCTTCGATCAGGTCGACAACGCTCCCGAGGAGCGCGATCGTGGTATCACGATCAACGTCTCCCACGTCGAGTACCAGACCGAGAAGCGCCACTACGCGCACGTTGACGCCCCCGGCCACGCCGACTACGTCAAGAACATGATCACCGGTGCGGCCCAGATGGACGGCGCGATCCTCGTTGTCGCCGCCACCGACGGCCCCATGGCCCAGACCCGCGAGCACGTTCTGCTCGCCCGTCAGGTCGGCGTCCCCACGATCCTCGTCGCACTGAACAAGTCCGACATGGTCGACGACGAAGAGATGATGGAACTGGTTGAGGAAGAGGTGCGCGACCTGCTCGAGTCCCAGGACTTCGACCGCGACGCCCCGATCATCCAGGTGTCCGCTCTCAAGGCCCTCGAGGGCGACCCCGAGTGGGTTGCCAAGGTCGAGGAGCTCATGGACGCGGTGGACGAGTACATCCCCACCCCCGAGCGTGACATGGACAAGCCGTTCCTCATGCCCATCGAGGACGTCTTCACGATCACCGGCCGTGGCACGGTTGTCACCGGTCGTGTTGAGCGTGGCAAGCTGCCCATCAACTCCGAGGTCGAGATCCTCGGTATCCGTGAGCCCCAGAAGACCACGGTTACCGGCATCGAGATGTTCCACAAGTCCATGGACGAGGCCTGGGCTGGCGAGAACTGTGGTCTGCTGCTGCGTGGCACCAAGCGCGACGAGGTCGAGCGTGGCCAGGTTGTGGCCGTCCCCGGCTCCATCACGCCCCACACCGAGTTCGAGGGCCAGGTCTACATCCTCAAGAAGGAAGAGGGCGGCCGCCACAACCCCTTCTTCTCGAACTACCGTCCGCAGTTCTACTTCCGTACCACGGACGTGACCGGCGTCATCACCCTCCCCGAGGGCACCGACATGGTCATGCCTGGCGACACCACCGAGATCTCCGTTGAGCTGATCCAGCCCATCGCCATGGAGCCCGGCCTTGGTTTCGCTATCCGTGAGGGTGGCCGCACCGTTGGTTCCGGTCGTGTCACCAAGATCCTGAAGTGACTTTGTTGATCGCCTAGCGATCGCTGAATCTTCAGCAGAGCAGGTCCGCTCGTTTGAGCGGGCCTGCTCTTTTTCATCGCAATTGCCGAGGCCGCGGCTGGTTTCCTTGTGTGGTAGTCGTGCAGGTGCGGGGGCAACCGACGCGGCGAGGGAGAGCCAAAGCGGGGCGGTGGTAGTCGTGCAGGTGCGGGGGCAGTTGCGCTAAGAGGACGGAGTATGAAATGATACTTACCGTGAAATCCTTCAGCACCGCGAAGCGCCGTTTCAAGGCGCCCTTTTTGGTTCTTCTCCTCGCTCTGAGTTTGCTTCTGCCAGGAGTGTTGCCCCCTCCTGTAGCCTTCGCCGCAGGCGGACTCAATCTCGACCTATTCTTGGGAACTTACGATGGGCTCAAGGCCTATGCGAGCGGTGACCTGAATCCAACGCAAAAGTTGGACTACTGGTCTGGTGAGTCAATCCCGGCGGTCGCCCAGATCGCGGCATCGGGAGACGACTCCGCCACCGCGCAAGACGTCGCACTCACCCTCACGGTTCCCAAGGTGCGCGACGCGGAGGGCAAGCTACTGATTTCGACCCCGGCGTTCGTGGATTCCGAGCTTGCTGTGCAGGCCGGAGGCGGCACGGCCCGCTCGGAAACAGAGGATGCGTGGATCCTGACGTACACGTTCCCGAGCATGAAGGGCGGTCAGTTCAGCCAGTTGCCCTTCAATTTCTCCTTCCTTGATGGCATCACGCCGAATGGGACAACTGTAACGCCGACGATCGAGCTGAAGGTCGGCGAGGTCACGACAGATACGAAGGCGATCACGTTTACCGCGAAGTCGGCTGACGCCAATCAGGTCTTCCAGATGTTCCCCCACATGGGGTACTACCTTCAGGACAACCAGGGGGATGTCCTTGATGAGAACAATAGGAAGATTGGGGTCACCAGGTTTAACAGTGAGACTCAGACCAACCACACGCCAGCGGCGGGTCTCACCACGGACTTCGGCGTGTGCACGGAGTCATCAAAGGCCGCGTCAACGTCCGCAAATCAGGGCAATTACCAGTATCATACGATGACGTACGATGTCACCCTCCCCGAGGGGGCTGACACCGTTGAAACGCTAGCTGTGGGAGCGACGCTTAATGGCGGGTGGGCGTGGGTGGATGACACGCATCGGGTCATGCGCTTGATTCGCTCGTACGACTCGAACTGGCAGATGTGTGAGCGGTATAAATCGCATTTCGGGTACACGCTGATCTATAGGAACGCACCCACCGTCGACGCTGATGGCAGTGCTCATCGTTACACGCCTGTCGTTCATGCCACGGCCGACATGGGACTGGCGACGGAGCAGGACGCCGGTACCGCGCAGCTGAGCCACATCTTCGTCGAACAGGTCGTCCCGTTCAACGGGAGATCCGATATTTATCAAGCTAAGGCGCTTTTTGGGCATGCCTACTCGGACTGGCACTACGACAATGCCTCAGACGGCCATCTGACGATTGATGGCGACACTATCGAATACACTTGGGGCGGCTATTTGCACACGCGGATGTCCAAGGTGACGGGTGTCGCGCCCGGAGTCATGGCCTCCGATGAGTATCCTGAGGATCTCCCGGGCTTTCGCTGGGCACTCTCCATCAACCAGGCCAATAATGGTTCCAGCTACACGGATAAGACCGGAGGAACGCACCACTTCGTCCACGAGGTCGTCGACACGGACCTCGACCCGCGTCTGTATTACCAGCAGTTCGATTTCTTTAGCACGCGTCACAATGCTGGGACAGTCTTGGCCGGGGAATCCGCGCTGACCGGGGATGAAATCAAAGCCCGGATCAATGCCACCAGAAACCACCTCTACGGCGTCAAACGGGACGGCACCGAGGTGGAGATCGCAAAGGACCTCGACTACGGCGACCGCGTCGCGATCAATGACACCGCCCGCGAGTACGCCAAGCTACGACTGGTCTTCGATACCCCGCTCGAACTGGACAACTATCGCGCTTGGTTCTTCGTCAGGGCGTTCCCAACGGATGCGGAGCTGGCGAAGTGGAAGAGCGGCTACTACACCGAGAAGCAACTGTACGCGAATGACATGTCGTCGACCGTCACACAGGGGAGCGCCGACGGTCAGGTCGTGCAGTCCCTGAAAGACGGCGCCGAATACTGGGACAATCAGAAGTCGGACAACAACGCCGTCGTGTGGCCGCTCGCGCCCAAAGTCGGCACTACGCTTAGGACGCCTGCGCGTGCGGACGTCAATCCGCCCAGCAACGGGGACCCCGATTGGTGGAGCGGCCCGTGGTGGTGGACGAATGATGGAGAGGCGACGTATTCGCGCTGCGAGGGCGCGGCAGCCGACACTCTCACCCCGAAGACGTGCTCCCGACTGAAGACTCTTCAGATTTCCAGTTATCCGAAGCTAGACTGGGGAAGCGCGACGCGCACTCTGAAGAATGTTCGCCAAGTCCTTCTCCTTCCCCCCGGAGTCAACTACGTCCGCACTGACAGCACCCAGATCGCGCGCGATCTGGACGCGACCGCGCGAACACCGAAGATCGTGAAGGATTACAAGGGCACGGGTCGGACGGCGCTCATCTACTCCTACGGCGACATCGACTACACGCAGCCCAAGTACGGGCTCTCGGAGAGCGTGGCGACCTTCGTCACCGTCGATATGACCCTCTATGCGAACTTCGGTGTCAACACCTTCGACGCATACACGGTGTGGGACGGACCAGAGTCCGTTCAACCGACGGCCGACACGGCTCTCATCGATTCCCTTGATTTCGATGACGACGGTGCGACCGATGACAAGGTATCGCACACGACGATCGGAGTACGGCTCATCGCGCCCTCGGAGATCATCGGCAAGATCGAGACCTCTCTCAACGGAGAATCGGACTGGACGCTGTCGGCGCCGGCACAGGATCTGGGTTCGCCCGTTTACTACCGGCTGAGCGTCATGAACAACTCGTTGACGCCAACTTCGACGGTGAGCTTGCTCTCCGTCCTGCCCAGTACGACAGACCACAAGATTGTTTCCGACAGGGACGGCACATATGGTCACCGCGACTGGGAGTCGACGGCGACCGACGGCGGGGCTCCGCTGAGCGGACATTCCTCCGCGTTCCGCACGCCGCTGACGGGTCCTGCCTCTAAGGTCCTCGTCGAAAGCGAGACGGGCACGAAAGACGCTTCCGACCGGGTGACTGTTCTGTATTCGGTGACAGAGCAGGGGACTGACCTTGCTTCGGTCGTCAATGCTCAGTGGTACACCGCTGAGGAGATCCCCGAGCACGGAGGATGGACTGCGGTGACCGCGGTGAAGGCGGACCTGAAGCCGGGGGAGGTGCTCGACTCCAAGGAGACGCTGCGGGTCATCCTGCCGGCGCGGATTCCGGTCCAACCTGCGACCACGCTCAACTCGAACTTCAAGGACGGAAAGTTGGCTGTGGCCTCCGTCGCCCTCGCGGGTTCAGGCGCCTCATATGTGGAGGCGAACGACGTCACCGTCTCGACGGATCGCTACAGTGCGCGCGGTGCCGTGTTCCGTGACCTCAATGCGAACGGCGTGAAGGACGCTGGCGAGCGCTTCCTCCCGAACCAGTCCTGGACGATGGTGAAGAGCGACGGCTCCGCAGTGTCTAACCCCGGGTACGAAGACTCGGAAGCATCGGGTACCACGGTCGACACCAAGACGCCGGCTGCCATCGTCGGATCGCACACCTCCACAGACCCGACCCTGCAACTCGCCGATCCGGAACTGTCTTCATCGCCGGTGTACCCGCGTGGCACCTATGCCCTCGCGTTCACCAAGCCCGACGCGATGAGCTGGTCGCCGAAGCCGACCTCACCGGGTGACGCAACGGTTGTCAACTCGGCGGACGAGAACGGACGCACGGACCTCTTCGATCTCAACCCCGTGACCCGCACGGCAACGAGATACGCCGGAGTTGTTGGCACGCGTGATCTTGAGATCACGAAGACAGCACAAGACACAGGAGAGGCCCAAGAGGGCGTCGCCTTCACTCTGACATTCAAAGGCTGGTTGGATTCAGAGGCGCCGACGCAGACCGTTAACCCGGCTCAGACACAGTGGACGGGAACAACCGACGCGAACGGCGCGCTCACATTCGCAAACCTGCCGTACGGCACGTACACCCTCCACGAAGGCGAACCGCTCACGGGCTATGCGCGGGTGGCGGATCAGACCGTCACTATTGACGCGACGGGAGCCACCACTACCGGAGGCGTTGTTTCTCCCATTGCGCTTGCTGTTGCCGATCCTCGCGCCGAGGGGACGGTGACGGTGACGAAGACCGACGACTACCAGCAGCCACTCGCAGGAGTCGCATTCGGCCTCTTCCCCGTTGACGCGAACGATGCTACCGCATCGACTCCGGCATTCACCGCAACAACAGGTGACGATGGTCGAGCCCAGTTTACCAACGTTCCATGGGCGAAATACGTCCTTCGGGAGCTTTCCGGAAAGGACGGATACGTCAAGGCCGAAGGCGATCTCAAGACGTTCGAGCTTGGAGGCCCCAGCTTTGACGCCGGTACGGTCGTCAACGAACGGATCGACGGTACGGTGTCGGTAAAGAAGGTCGACGAAACCGGTGATGCTCTCGCAGGGGCGACCTTCGGTCTGTTCCCGGTTGATGCGTCCGGCGTCGCTGCGTCGGTGCCGGTCATGAGTGCCACAAGCGGATCCGATGGGATCGCGACGTTCACGAACGTCCACTGGGGCGTATATCGGGTCAAGGAGACTGCTGCACCTGAAGGCTACACGATCTCTGACGCCGCGCCGATCGTCACGGTTGACGCCCAGCACCTGACGGTCGCAGCGGGCACCGTCACCGACCGACCGATCACAGGCACGGTCATCCTGACCAAGACCTCAGACGACGGCACGCCACTTGCAGGCGTCGAGTTCGCCCTCTACCCGGTGACCAAGGGACCCGACGGTTCAACGACGGTCGCAGACGTTCCCGCGATGCGTGCCCTGTCCGACGCCAACGGCCGTGTCTCCTTTGATTCCGTGCGCTACGGAATGTACGAACTTCGCGAAACGAAGGGGCTGCCCGGGTACCTGACGGTGGAAAAGCCTCTCGGCGTCGTCGTCACCGCAGATGGAGCGACGATTGACCTCGGCCAGGTTGTCAACACCGCCGAGCGTGGTGCGATCCGCCTCCTCAAGACCGATGCGAAGACTGGCGAGGCGCTGGCGGGTGCGACCTTCGCGATCTATCGAGTCGAAGAGGACGGAACCGTGGCCGAAGAACCGAGCGATACGCAGGTCAGCGGTGCAGACGGCATCGTCTCGTTTGAAAACCTCACCGTCGGCGATTATGAAATCCGTGAAACGAACGCACCCACCGGCTGGCTGGTATCCACCGACACCATCTCGGCAAAGGTCAGTGCAGACGGGCAAGTCGTTGACGCGGGGCGCGTGAACAACGAACGTATTCGCGCTGACATCATCGCCCATAAGGTCGATTCTCAAACGCACGCGGGTCTCGCCGGAGCAACATTTGCTCTTGAACGTGAAGGTCAGCAGATCGCGACGGCGACCTCCGACGCCGACGGACTCGTTACCTTCAAAGACGTCGAATACGGAACCTACACGATTCGCGAGGAGCGAGCGCCTCGCGGATACGCACTCTCTGAAACCCGACTCACGGCTGTGGTCTCGCAAAACGGCGTGTCTGTCGATGCGGGGACGATTGAGAATCAGCTCGTCGTCGACCAGCCTGCCTTGGCGCGAACCGGAATGGACGCCGAAGTTGTAAGATTCGCAGGTCTTGTGGGCGCGATCGGAGTCGGTATCCTGCTCGGTGTCAGACGCAGGCGAGTTTCGTAATCACCGCTCGGAGGGCATGCGGAGTACCCAGCAAGTCTGCGCGTGCCCTCCGACACAGTTATCAATACAGTGCGGGAAGCCCTTGGGCGTGCTTTCGCCGTGTGGCGCAATCCGCCAGCGATAGATCGCAGGAACATCAACTAGGAGAAATCATGAACATCACAAAACCCGCCTGGCGGCGGTCAGTGGCGATGGCGTGCGTTGGTGCGCTTGCTGCGCTCGGCTGGACGACGGTAGGAGATGCCGCGCACGCTGCAACCGATCTGCCGGCCGCGCAGTTCGCATCGGTATCGGGTTCGGGCGCGTGCGCAGCAAACGAGCAGGCCCCGGCGACGTACACCGGCACGTTCGCCGCAAAGCTTCAAATGACCGAGCTGCTCAAGCCCTACGAAACCCAGGTGAAGAAAGAGGCAGATGACCGTCACTTCCCGTGGGACAAGGACACGGTGTCGACGAGTGCCTCGTTCTACTACACCGTGACCTTCCCGCAGGGAACGACGGTTCAGGCCGCGAGCGCCTCGGAGTCCTCGTCGATGATCGCGTCGGTGACTGAATCTCCGGTGAGCTCCGACCCCCTTACCCACACATTCAAGATCAAGCTCAACGACGTAAATTGGAAAGAGATCTACGAGGCCTACCAGAAGGATGCGTCCAACCCGTCGGCTCACACGGTCGACGTGACGATTCTCTACTCCATCGCCGCCAATTCGGCCGATGAAGCCAAAGCAATCGCCGCTAGGAATGTCACCGCCACTGGCTTCTTCTCATTCTACCCGTCCGGCACCTATGGACGATTTGGCATCGGCCTGCAGACCTTCAACATGGACGCGTTCAGCGCGCCGGTTGCTTCCGACATGAGCGATTTCCCGTGCTTGACACCCGCCGCCCCGGTCGGGCCGGCCATTGTGTCGCAGGCGGGGACGTTGCCTGGGGATTTGTTGGGTGCTGTTGATTCGGGTGATGTTGATACTGAGCATGATGCTGTGGCGGTGGCTGCGGGTCAGTC